>NZ_JAUBVJ010000003.1:40736-211922 GCF_036702785.1 Microcoleus sp. AR_TQ3_B6
TACTTGTGCTGGAGCTTTGGAGAATTGAGTTGGATTGTTACTTCGCAGTGCCTGTTCATGTCGAGATTGTCTCTGTAGGGGTAACCCGTGCATCTCACTAGAGTAAATTCCCTTAAATATTCCTCTCTCAGTACGAAAACCCTCTGTAGCTGATGGAATTTGAATATTCTTTGCATCATCTAGATGTACTTGTGCTGGAGCTTTGGAGAATTGAGTTGGATTGTTACTTCGCAGTGCCTGTTCATGTCGAGATTGTCTCTGTATTTTTTCTTGCTCTTTTACTTTATTTCGCTTACGGATTTGTTCATCATAAAGTTTCTTCAACTCATCTTTGCGAACTTCTCCAACCACAGCAATTGTGATGGAATCTAGCCATTGAGGAAGGGCATTAATAGGATTGCACCATAGTTGTTCAATATGAGAAAATAAACTATCTCGTTGCTGATGAGGAATATCTTTTGGGTCTAGCCAGACTTTACCTACCTTTTCGCGATCGCTAGTATCAACTTCGTACCAAAAGTTAATATTTGCGAAGGAGCCAGCATCTAATTCTTTTGCCAAATTTGGGTAATCACACTTGATTTTTTTGATGTGAAACCAAACATTTTTTTTATGTCGTTGATTAGCATTCCTAAATGTGCGACTTACAAAGCCGAAACCTCTTTCTGTATTGTATTCCTGAACCTGACCAAATTCCACTTCCATTACTACAACTCCCTGTTAAATATTGTAGGTTATGTTGAGGGCACGAAACCCAATTACCACCTGTCAGTTAATTGATTATAGCCTAGTGGCATCCCGACCTCTGAACTAATCAACCTTGCCCAACTCCCCCAACTCCTGCTTTCCCCAACTTACGGAAACTAACCTCCACCAAACCCTCCAATTCCTCTGCATCGATCGCACCAAATTCGATAACCCCAACAACCCCGCCAACCATATCTACTGCATATCAAAAAATACCACTACACCAAATCCAGATAAGATAGTAGGGTGCGTCGCCATCTGCAATTTGCCGATCGAATCGACAATCTCACAGATCCGCACCGCCTGCACAGAGGTGAGAGAAACCGGGTTTTTGCGCGTTGCTGTGAGAAACCGGGTTTTTGAGTTCAATCAAAACTGGGAAGCCAATATTGTGGCAAAAACCCGGTTTCTGATTTGTGCGCGGGGGGTGAAAGAAACCTTCTGATTTGTGCGCGGGGCTTAAGCTGAGACAATACTATATGACATTATATGACCGCACGGATTCCCATGATGATATAATATGTCAATCCCACAAAAAAGTCAAGCAAAATAAGTGCGATCGCCCGCAAAAATTTTGAGACATTCAAGAATGTAAGTGTCAGATTAGATATAGGTTGGTGATGGCTTTCCTCGACTACAACAGCGCAACTACAAACTTATTAACTCAGAACTAATAAATATAATATGATTTTAGGTTTCGATCCGGGTAAAGACAAGTGCGGCATCGCCGTGATGGGTAGAGATAAGAACGTCTTCTATCATCAAGTTGTGCTGTCCGACGAAGCAATATCTACGATTCAATCTCTGTGCAAACAGTTTCCCATTGAGTTATTAGTCATGGGAGACCAAACAACTTCTAAAAGTTGGAAACAAAAACTCAGTCAGAGTTTGTCGCCGGAGATCGAAATTGTTCGGGTTGACGAGAGGTACAGCAGTTTGGAAGCGAAGGATCGTTACTGGGAAATGTACCCTCCGACGGGCCTTTCTCGCTTGATTCCCCAGGGGATGCGGACTCCGCCGCGGCCTGTAGATGATATAGTGGCGATCGTCCTAATTGAGAGATATTTGAACAAACAGTTGACAGTAGACAGTTGACAGCGAGGTTTTCAAGCAAGTTCTAAAAACTTTAGGTTTCGTGGGAAATCCTATTTTTTACTGAATCAGTTAAATCTAGCTAATCTTGTTGAACCATCCACACCAAGAATCCTAAAATGGTTTCCACGGGAAGCAGCGGATAATCGGTAAGGTCGATCGTCACAGTTGTTCCTGAAAGCTTGAGAAAACGCCATTGAGTGCCGCTGCTGATACAACCGTAAATAGTGGCGATCGGGTGTTCTGCTGCTTCGTTAAAGCGCTGTGCCGCTACCATTTCAGCAATACATTGACCGATACCTTCGTTCAGATCGGCTTTTTTTGCTTCCACAACTACGATCGCGGGCGCTTCTACGGTAAGCTGTTCGGGCGATCGACTAATTAAAAAATCGACGTATCCGGTGAGATCGCAACTGGGATCAACATTGAATTCCCGTCCCGAAAATAAACTGATTTGGCGGTTCATCAAGCGCCGGACTTCTTGCAAAACTGGGTAGACAATGGCTTCCGATCTGGCTTTTTCTGAACCAACTGCGATCGTCCAAGGCAAATCTTCTAATTCGCTACTCAATCTCGGACTGGGATTAATTGATTCTACCTCCGGAAAAAACCGAGTTCCCTCCACGATAGTTAACTGAAAGTCTTTTTTAGCTCTAGTAATTGTGAATTGACTGTAAGGCATAATCCGATAGCTTTTTTGATAATACAGACTTTTATTCTTATAATTATGCCTAAATTTGAAACAATCTGGAATTTGTTTGAGTTCAGCTAATAAAATGTACCCTAAATTAATCAGATCGCTCCTTGAATAACACTTAGTGCTACTTAATGACTGCTTCGGTCAAAATTACCTTACCATTCTGCCGCACTTGCAGGCGTTCGGGGTTAATCGAATAGATAATATTGCCGTTAGTCGCTTCATAAGTTCCGTCGTCACCTGTAGTTACTTGCATTACATTGATTTGGGTGCCATTTATTTTGCTGAGGCCCCGGTAAAAAATATCGCCTTCTTGGGTTTTGCAAATGTATATAGAAAAGTTGGGAGTTGCGAAAGATTGCACCATTTCGGCTCTCGGACATCCCTCAACTTGAGCAATTTGCAGCGGTTGATAATTCCGCAAACTGTTCGGTGCGATCGCCCGCACTTTGCCAATCGGTTGATTTAGTGCAGTTGCTTCTGCTGAGGCGGTCAAAAAGCCGTGAAGCGAAGCTATCCCGAAGGGAATCGCACTAATGCCAACCATAACTAGACTTACTCCTTTAATGCCCTTAACTCTATCTTTATAAAACATCTTCTCACCCCTGGCTTTAACTATATAATTACATCTTAAGCGATCTTTGCTGGATATTAATAATATTTAATGTCAGAGACCAGAGGCCCAGGGAGCACGGTAAACCCTAGGTTTAAGTAAGGTGCTGACGGATCGCCATACACCAGTGAAAATACATAACTATGTCAATGCGATCGCAGGACAGCAATCTCTTGCATTTATGACAATTCTACGCTCTTAGGGCTTGTGTACGCTGAGCCCAGAAACCCGGTTTTTTTATATATTTCTCCTTACTCAACCTTTTATTTTCGTAGGAACCGGGAATCAGCGCCCCCATGCGATCGCGAACCGACTCTGTTATATCATTTCCGGTTATACCGGAATGATGTTGACTGTTAACGGTTCACTGTCAACAGTCAACAGTGAACCGTTAACAGTCAAAAGTCAACAGTGAACTAGAATTTACTGTTCCGATGCTAACGGATTTGATATTACACCGTAATGTTTATTTGCGCTTACCTATTTATTGAATAATAAAAAGGGAAACAGAAAATACATTTTTTCTCCCATTTCCCCTTTTTTAAAGGACGGTCGTCCTGACGGCGAACCTAGTAATTAATTAACGGTCGCCAACTGTTTGTCTTTGATTTCCACAGGCGCAGATAATGCTTCTTCCAAATCGGCACAGCCGAGTTTTTCCTCCAAAATTGCCATCACTTCGCGGCCGAAATCCTTGGAATTCCGCTGCCAAGCTTCTAAACAAATCTCTCCGAAAAACGAACCCAAAGGCTCGGGATTCCACAGCAATTTGCGCGCTGTCCAAGGCATCAAACTCATCGGATCGTAACCCGGTTGCAGAATATCCTTTTTAAAGGCGTATTCTTCTAAAATAGTGTGCGGCTGCAACCCGATAAAGAAAATAGCAGGTTCTACTTTATCTGCTCCAAAAATCCGCTCTAGTTCTCGGTGATAAGCAATAGTTTGCCGGATGGTTTCAAAGGTTTCGTCAATGACGTTAAACGAGTAATTCACGGAAACCACATCGTTGTAACCGGCTGCTTTTAAATCGCGACAATTTTCCAAAACTACTCGCAAGTTGTAGCCCATCCGCATTTTACGAACCAGTTCCTGGGAACCGCTGGTGATGCCGATTTCAAAGTAATTCATCCCCGTTTTTACCATCAAATCGCACAATTCGGGTGTGAGATTGTCCGCACGGATGTAAGCGGCCCAGTGGATGTCTGTCATGCCGGCGGCGATGATTTTTTGCAATAATTCAACTGCATCATCGATGAATTTGCGTGCGGGGATAAATTGAGCGTCGGTAAACCAGAAATTGCGGATACCTCGATCGTACAATTGCCGAATCTCCGCCACCACCTCATCGGCCGGATTGATCCGCACTTGTTTCCCTTCAATCACCGTATAAATGCAGTAACAGCAATTATGAGGACAGCCGCGCTTGGTTTGGACTCCCACGTAGAAGTCCATATCCTGTAGATAATAGGAAAATTCCGGCCAAATCGTTTCGATGTAGTTATAATTGCAGGCTGTTTTCTCGATGTTGGCTGGCTTTTCGTGAATTAGCCTCGCGCGCGGCACGGTTTCTCCCACCACATAACATCTTTCCTCGGCCAAATCTTCGCCCTTAATCAACTTCTCCAGCAAAGCTTCGCCTTCCCCCACCGAAACCACAGTTCCCGCCGGCAAACTGCGGCCCAACTGCTCGTAAAACACGCTCACAGCACCACCCCCGACCACTGCACGAGCTTCGGGGCGGTATTTCCGGGCCCGCTTCAATCCGCGCTTAATCAGTCCCAAATTGCGCCAGAGTTCGGTGTAGTAAGACGCGGCTAAACGCAGTCCTCCGAGTGCTCCCCGGAACTTGATCAGCAGATTTTTGGCGTAGTAAAACTCGAAGGCATTTTGCAAGGGGTTGCCGCCCCGGCCGCCCACGGGCGCGTAAATTTGAATGTCCCGCCAAGAGAAAACTATCAGCGTCGGCTTAAACTCGTCTATGCTGGCATCTAAAGCTTTAGCGAAATCCAGGGGGGGCACCGCGCCTAAATCGAAAATGCGCTGTTCGACATCGGGAAACAGCTTGTGTACGTGATCCGAAAGATACACAACTCCGATCGGGAAAATCGGATTGCAAGGGAGGCGAACGTACAGGACTCGGTTTTCTCGGCTTTCCATGATTGCCATATCCTAAACTGGAACTTTTTCCGCTATGTTAATATTCTTTTAATATAACTTTACAATCTCTCTAATTCTCGCAATTTGACATTAAATATTCTTAAATTTTTCTATTGGGCTCAAGGCCGAGCCTGTTGGTGTCGATGGGCGACAGCAGCAGAAAAAAGCTAATTTTTAAGCAAATACAGCGTATATTGACCGAAGATCCAAGCTGGGAGTCAAAAAACAGATATTTATCCGGTTAAAATAAAAATGTGGTACGATCGGTCTCTAATGTATTAGGGAGTTGGTAGTCCGCTTTACAGTAGGTGGGATCGCCTAGTGTTAGCCTGATAATATAACTAAAACTTTTAGGCAAGGCTCCCTCACCATTTATGGCTCAAATTCTTGACCCCGTACCCTTAGACAGCGACAGCAAGATTCTGTGCTGCTACGTCAACGCCACCAGTCAAATTCAGATTGCTCGCATCACCAACATTCCTAACTGGTACTTTGAACGAGTAGTTTTTCCCGGACAGCGCTTAGTATTTGAAGCGATACGGACCTCCGCATTGGAAATACACACCGGGATGATGGCTAGTGCAATTTTGTCGGATACAATCCCTTGCGATCGCTTGCAGATTAACGAAGGTCCCTATTCAAACCTCAATCGTAACAGATCCCGACAGGAAGCTCAGGGCGATCGAACAGCAATGGCCGGCCGCCCCAAATCCCGAGAAAACTCAGAACCTTTGACTGTACCGGCACTAACCGCCGTCGATTAATCGGAGTTGTGAGTTTTGAGTTATAAATTATCAGTTAATTGATAGCTCCGCGCTCAAAATTCCAACTTCTGCAAAGCGGTAAAAAATCAAAACTTAAGAATCAAAGTTTCTGAAATGAATTTTAGCACCCAACTCACAACTGCAAATATTGGCTGGTTTTTCCTATTTCCCTGAGTTTTGTTGGCGGGCCGGAAAGCTGTGCAAAAATATCAATAAACAGCTTCTCGAAATTCAGCCATGTCAGCACAACCTCTTGCCTCTTCCCCATCTTCTGCCCCAGTATTTGAGCCGGCGGTATTCCGGCTTTCTCCCCTGATTAGAATCACGCTGTTGAGCTTGTACACAGCCCTGACAATTCCCTTGCCGTTTTTGTCGGAAGTAACGAAAGCACCGGTTCCCCCCGCCGTACTCTGGGCGGCAATTGTTGTCGGCGCTGTGGGCCTCTACGGCGTGCTCAGTGAAAGGGTAATTTTGAGCGAGGAAGGGATTGAAGTGACATATCCCAACTGGTTTCCGCGTTTTTTTCGCAAGGGTTGGTCCCTACCTTGGACTGAGGTAAAAGCTCTCAAACCTCGATCGACCGGTCAAGGAGGTTTAGTTTACTATTTTTTGAGTCATTCGGGAGAAGGTTATTTGCTACCCATGCGGGTGGCTGGATTTGCTAAATTAGTCGGTTTGGTGGAAGCAAAAACAGGTATTGATACTAGAGATGTCCGCCCTTTGTCGCAGCCTTGGATGTATCTTATTTTACTTTTATGTACGCTGCTGTTGCTGTTGGTGGATGCCTGGACTATTGTCACGGCGATCGGGCTTCAAGGGAATCTGTAAATTAATTGTGGGGTAGGTTTTCCTAGCCCGCCCCAAATATGCAGGTTAAATGTGGAACATCCGATCGAACACGCGCAAAAATGAAAAACCCGGTTTCTTTAAGCAGCCGGGTTTTTGCGTATTCTATTATTTATTTAAGCTACTTAACTTGGGCCGATCGCCGAGTGGTAGGCGATTCGTAGTAAACTCCCGAACCTGTATCCGAGACAAAATGACAATCCCAGTAAGAGCGAATAAAGCTCTTCCAAATAGGCTCGGTTGACTTGCGATAATAATCGCCCAACACTGGCTTGATGGCTTCGGTTGCTTCCTTCAAGTGATAGTGCGGCATCGTCGAGAAAATGTGGTGGGCTACGTGAGTCCCGATGTCGTGATGGATGGAATTGATAATTCCGTAGTCGCGATCGATCGTAGACAATGCACCTTTCAAGAAAGACCAATCTTTACCGCGATACCAAGGAATATCTGCTTCTGTGTGGTGCATGAATGTTACCAAATCCAGCCACATCACGAACACTACATAGGGAACCAAGTAGAACTTGAGCAAAAACAGCCAACCAAACTGATAGGTTAGGGCGCCTAAAAAGCCTACCATCAGTACCAAGGATGCGGAACTCGTCAACACATCCCATTTTTCGGACGGACGGAAAAGCTGGCTGCCGGGCATGAAGTGAGAACCTGCCCGAACGCCCGATCCGCGAAACAGATAAATTGGGTAGGCAAATAACATCAAATAGAAGCGTCCCAGCTTTTCGTACCAGCGCATTTCTTCGTAATGGCTCTCCGACACGGGATACCAGCTTTCATCGTTATCTAAGCTGCCTGTATTCGCGTGGTGGGTTCTGTGACTGATCCGCCAACCGTGGAAGGGCACGAGAATTGGAGCGTGGGAGAGGTGTCCGATCAGGTTGTTGAGCCATTTGCTCTTAGAAAATGAACCGTGTCCGCAGTCGTGGCCGACTACAAACAATGCCCAAAACATCGTTCCCTGCATCAACCAAAAGATTGGGTAAAAGAGCCAGGAATCCAGGGTGTAGGCGATCGCATACAAACCTGCGATAATTCCAAGATCTAAAAAGAAGTAAGCCAGAGATTTCCAGGCCGAGGGTTCAAAACAGTGAGCTGGAATGGCTGCCTTGATATCAGCAAGAGTAAAAGGTAACTCTGTTGTACGAGAGGATGAGCCTTGATTGCTCGGGGGGTTGAGAACAGTATTTGATTGCACAAAGTTTCCGATTTAAGCTGACTTGAGAAACCGCACTCCGCCTTCTTTCAACAGTCAATCGATTTTAGATTTTAGATTTTAGATTTTAGATTCACTCCACAGATGAATCTGGGGGCTTAAACTAAGATCTAAATTTTTTGGCTCTCCCCGACATGAGTCGGGGGGTTGTATCCCTCAGCAGGTGAGGTAACATTCAACCTGCAAGGAGCCATATTTTTTACTCTCCAAGGGTTTCTAAAGTTCTTTAGTTCGCATGAACAGCCCGTCCGCGATTCTCAAGCAACTTGGCTTGGGGAATACTTGTATGGGGAAAATTAGTGCGATCGACCCTGTTATCTGAAAAAATCTCATGTGCCCGTTGTTCGTGCGAAATGCGACTTCAATCTGAGAGTGGACATCTGGAGGAAATACCTCCAGTCTCCAGGTAGCATACAGCGATTGCAGCAGGAATTGTGAACGAGAGTGTAGGGAAAGACCCATCGATTTGAGATTGGTGATTTTAGATTGAGGGACAAATCTCAAATCTCAAATCTCCAATCAGAATCTTGGGTTTCACGCAAGTTCTACCCAAGCGACTGTTCACTATAGTTCACAAATTCTGCAATTATTGCTACAGCTAAGTTAATGTAACATTACTTCACACATTCTGGCAACGACTTACCAGAAAATTTTGAAAATCCATAAATCGCGGAAAATGAGGGGCGATCGCTTTCTCGCTTTTTGATTTTCTAGGTGCCAGCCTTTTCTAATAGGAGCTTAGACCGTTTTACCACTTCTGGAACGTCAATTGGATAATCACCCGTGAAACACGCCGAACAAAAACTCATCGGGTCTTCGTTAGTTGCCTTCAGCATGCCATCCCAACTCAAGAAAGCCAAGGAATCAACCCCAATTTGGACGCCGATTTCTGCGACTGACTTAGTAGCGGCAATCAACTGATCTTGATTGTCGGTGTCGATCCCGTAGAAACAAGGATGAGTCACCGGCGGCGAGGAAATTCTCATGTGAACTGCGGTCGCGCCCGCATCCCGCAAGGCTTTGACGATTTTGCGGCTGGTAGTACCGCGCACGATCGAATCGTCGATAATGATTACTCTTTTTCCTTCCAACACATCTTTGAGAGGGTTGAGTTTCATGCGGATTCCTGACTCCCGCATTGTCTGAGTCGGTTGAATAAAAGTGCGCCCGACGTAGCGGTTTTTAATCAATCCTTCGGCGTAAGGAATGCCGGAAGCTTGAGAAAAGCCGATCGCGGCCGGGATTCCAGAATCGGGAACGCCGATGACTATATCAGCATCAGTCGGAGATTCTGCTGCTAACAAACGCCCGATCCGCAGTCGGTAGCTGTACAAACTTTCACCTTCCATCTGGCTGTCGGGTCGAGCAAAATAGATCATTTCAAAGATGCAAAGTTTGCGCTTCTGCTGCTGGCTCCAGTGGAATGAAGCCATACCTTCCTCTGTAATCCAAACTAATTCCCCCGGTTCTACGTCGCGCAAAAATTCAGCTCCGATAATATCCAAGCCGCAAGTTTCCGATGCTAAAACGTACCGTACCGGAGTTGTGGGGAGGATGCCAATTACCAGCGGGCGAACTCCGTGGGGGTCGCGGACTCCCATCACGCCTTGGGGGGTGGCGATCGTCAAACTAAAGGCTCCTTGGCACATACCAAAGGCACTGATCGCTGCTTCCAGCCAGTCTTTGCCATTGTCTACCTCCCAGCCGATCGCCACTGCGATCGCCTCTGAATCCGTCGTGCTGACAAACTCGCACTTCCGAGACAGCAATTCTTCTCGCAATTCTTTGGTATTGACCAGATTCCCGTTATGTGCTAGAGCCAGACTTCCCAAACGAGTTTCGACAACCACAGGCTGAGCGTTGACCACGCGCGAGGAGCCCGTAGTAGAGTAGCGAGTGTGGCCTACGGCTAAGTTACCGGGCAAGTGACCTAAACTCGATTCGTTGAAGACTTGGGAAACCAGTCCCATATCTTTGTGCAGGTGGACTTTTTCACCGTCAAAAGTGGCAATCCCTGCGGATTCCTGACCCCGGTGCTGCAAAGCATACAAACCGAAGTAGGTCAACTTGGCGACATCTTCACCCGGTGCGTAGATACCAAAAACGCCGCAAGCTTCCTCGGGCTTGTCGGGTTTGCTAGAATGCTCGTCAGCCGCGAAAGAATGGTTGGGAATCATAGATAGGTGGGTTCCTAATGGGGACGGTATGTTAGGGGGACAATTTCACCGATTCGTTCTTTTGGGGAAGATGTCGCGTAACTTAACATTTCTTTAATCTTGCCACGGATCTGTCATTATTTCCAACTTGTGTAGCATTTCAGACAGAAGCGATGCGACGTTCAATCGCATTGTAGTATCGATCGCCCCCCGATCCTATATTAACCTTGATTAATGGTGGGCCCTCGGGCGATCGATGGGGCGCGATCGGTGGGGGGATCGATGGGGCGCGATCGATGGGGCGAGTGAAATCGCTTCTGTCGAAACTTTCGTCCGCGCAACGCCAGACCAAGAGATAGGCGATCGTGCAAGGGAAAATAAATTAAAAACTTGCTTGACGGGCTTTTTCAAATAGTAGAATTTAAGGCCGATCGATCTTGACTTCTTTAGGAAATTGACCTACTATATCATCATGGGAATCTGTGCGGCCATGTAAAGTCATTTTTGGCGCGATCGAGTATTAAGTAATGTCGTATTTTTTAGCTGCGTCGCTATGAGATTTGCATCTTACTTGGAGATTGTAGAGAGCGACGCACCCTAAAGCTTCAACCTGCGCCCCATCAGGTTTTCGTTGGTGTAGACGCGGTTTCAACCGCCGATTCCAATTCTTGAAAAATTTTGTAACTACCGCAAACTACTTCGATACAAATATCCCCTTTCAGTCGAAAGTAGAAAAGGGGCGACGAACCTGTCTCAATCAAACCTGCTTGATTTTGAAAAGGATAGGACAAGGTAGATAAAATTTGACTCTTATCTTCTGTCAATTGTCTTAATTCTGCGTTACCCACCCAGAAGCAAGACTCTTCTGAGTCGGAGTTGACTGGTTGAGAGATTACCTGATGAACGAGTTGATAGAATTCGATCGAAGTGTCATAAATCCCGGTTCCGAATGTAAAGTCTAAGCGCAAGGTTAAAGGTTGGGGGATTAGAGTAATGCCTGCGAGGTCGGCACTTTTCAAGTCTTCTATGCAAAAATGTTTTAAAGGGCGATCGGTTGTAGCACTCATAGAATTATTAAATTCAATTAAGATATGGACGGCGGCCCAGAACGATAGACACGAATCACTTTTCCCGTCAGAATCTCAGCAGTAGATATCGCATCATTGATATTCGCACTCAGTCTAGGCATACCGTCATCTCGCGTGCAGGCAACAATACCACAATGGTCAGGTTTCAGCTTGTGCAGTTGAAAGAAATCGCGCCGATTGACGGTCAAAACAGCCCGATTTTCACTGGTCGCAAATGCTAATACATCCTCATCAGGTAGTCCAGCATTTCCTGCTTCTTGAACAGTCTGGACATCATGCCCCAAAGACCGCAGATTTTGCACAACTTGTCGGGGAAATTGTTCGTCTGCATAGAGGCGTGCCATAGGTTTATTTAATATTTTCAGGTGTATCTAAGATTTCGTCAGCATCATCTTGCTGTCGAATTGCTGACTCAATTTCGTCAGGATAAGCTTCAGTATAAGCCCAAACATTTACCAAATCAGCAGCGCTGAGATGGGGGTAGCAGTCTAGGATAAAAGCATCGGTAGCGCCGTCATTGCGATAGCTGGCGAGCAACCAAACGGGAATGCGAGTTTTGTCAATACAAGCATCACCGCCCATCACGCCGGGAGTTTTGGTTATCGGGCGGCCGCTGTTTTTCAGGCTTTGAGTTAAGATGCTTATTGCCTCAGCTTTTTCGATCGCCGTTAAGGCCAGGAGTTGTATTTCTAATTCTTGGATTGTCATAGAAATTTTGGGATTTATGAATTGTGTAGCTATTTGATATTGTAAGGCGATATCTCTATCAGTTATCAAGCTCGGTAGGCTTAATTCTGCGGTAGGGGCGGGTTTTACCAATCATCTATGTCGGAACGAACAACATAATAAACCCGCCCCGGCCTAATCTCCGAATCCTCTTCACAAGCCCCCGGATTCATCCGTGGGGTCTATCTTTGAATTCTTTAATCTAAAATCTAAAATCTAAAATCTAAAATCGATTGACTGACTCTCGCGGTGTGTCGCTGCGAGATTGTCGATCGAACTTGCAGATTGTTTCGGGCGACGCACCCTACGGCTTCAACCCGCTAAAGGGCTAGAGAGCAGAGAAGAGTCCTCGCCGGGAAAACTAGGACGAGGAAGAAACCGACGCTACCGCAACGCGAAAACCCCTGTCCCTCCCCCTGCTGTCCGCCGAGCGGTAGCAAAGATCGGCACCACGGCAATAGACCGCATTGTTGCGCCAGGAACCACCACGCAGCACACGGTATTCAGATCCACCACCAGTTTCCCAAGAACTTCCATCAGTCGGTGCGCCATAGTAGTTATCATGCCAGCGATCGCTGCACCATTCCCAAACATTCCCGTGCATATCATACAAACCAAACGGATTCGGCCCAAAACTCCCCACATCCGTTGTTTGTTTGCGGTAAAGTCCCTTCGGCGCAGCACCGTAGGGATAATTGCCATCATAATTAACTAAATCCGGGGTAATTGTTTTGCCAAAATAGAAAGGCGTTGTAGTTCCGGCGCGACAAGCATATTCCCATTCGGCTTCCGATGGTAAACGATAAGTCTTCCCTGTTTTTTGAGAAAGTTTCCGGCAAAATTCCACAGCATCATCCCAGGTAACTTGTTCTACAGGGAGTTGTTTGCTTTTGAAAAAACCTTTGAAATGAGAAGGGTTATTCCCCATCAACGCTTGATATTGTGCTTGAGTGACTGGATATTTACCCATAAAAAAAGGAGAGATATTCACAGTACGCTGCGGCGTTTCATTGTCCCTTCGTTCTGCTTCGGTATTAGGAGAACCCATCACGAAACGGCCGCCAGGAATTGCTACTATGTCTAAGATTGCACCGCTACCTAAATTTTCCCGGAAAAATTGTGCTTGACGCTGTTGGCGGTTAGTTATATTACCCCGCACATCAACTGTCACCTTGTCAAAGTCAAACCTTTTTAAAGTATGTATAAAATTTGGCGTTGACTGACGTTGAAAATCTCTTAAAACTTCCTCTGCTGATTGATAGCGCTGCTGGATACCTTTTGCCAACAACTTAGATAAAATCAATGCCAGTCCCTTGTCTATAGGATTCTTCAAATGTTTCTGCCAATTGGCAGTCCAGCTATAACCGTGTTCCGTCCACAAACCATAAGGATGTACTCCCGTCAGTAGATGAAAAGCCGTCGCCCCCAAGCTAAACAAATCGCTGGCTGCATAAGCTTCACCTCCTTGCATTTGTTCAAGGGGCGCATAACCAAGCGTACCAATTTGCGTTCCCAGTCTCGACATCACTGTTCCCGACAACTGTTTGGAAACTCCGAAATCAATCAGCACTAACACACCGTCGCTGCGACGGCGCATAATATTCTCTGGCTTGATATCTCGGTGAATGATTTTTTGTTCGTGAACAAACTTGAGAACAGGTAGAAGTTCTAGTAATACTTGCTTAACTTGGCTTTCTTGCCAAATTCCCTGATTTTGGAAAAGCGTCAACAAATTATCACCATCGACAAACTGCTGTACGAGATACAAATATTTGTCTTGTTCAAAATAGGCATCTAGTGATGGAATTTGGGGATGTTGTCCTAGCTGTTGCAGTTGTCTGGCTTCTTGCTGAAATAACTCTACAGCTTTGTTAATCGCCCAAGTTCCCTGGACATTTGGTGCTAATTGTTTAACGACACAGCGTTGATTTAGTCTATCAATATCTTTAGCTAAATAGGTTCTACCGAAACTGCCTGCACCGAGGAATCCTATCATCCGGTAACGGTTTCGCAGGATGGGGACGAGTTCAAGGTGACAATCGATGCAATGTGTACGCCCGCCGGGGTTTTCAGGCTTTTTGCAGTTGGGATTGATACACCAAATCATTTATTTTACGAATGATATTGTTTATATTATATAGTGTCTAAGAACCCCGATTTATGTAATATGTTTTTGCAAGAATCGTGAATTTTGTAAGAAGTCGAGGTTCTAGGGTGTTTTTTAAACCCGGAGATCCCCCCTAGCCCCCCTTAAGAAGGGGGGGACAAGAGTATTCAAAGTCCCCCTTTTTAAGGGGGAGTTAGGGGGATCGAAACTTCACGTTGTCAGACAGATGCAATTCGACGCTCGATCGCATTATAGAATCGATCGCCCATCTCACCCATCGCCACCTCAATTAACACTTGATTATCAGCACTCACAACACGCAAAGGTGAGTCAGCGCAGCAAACTAAACCAATTTTCTGCCACATTTTGGTCAAATGTTCTTGCAGGTAAGCCTCCCAAATTTTTTGATGTTTCGGTGCGACTGAAACTACAATGCAGTTGCCCATTTCACCAAACAAAATTTCATCCCAGCGGCCGACCTTTTCCGAATTGAAACTGAGATGAATTTCCGCACCCATTTTAGCAGAGATACAGCATTCCGCGAGGGCGATCGCAATTCCACCTTCCGCACAATCATGGGCAGAACCTACCCAACCTTGCCGAATTCCCTCGCGGCAAACCGATTGCACTTTTCTTTCCAACTCAAAATCTATCCTTGGCGGTTTCCCAGCGACAATCCCGTGAATTGCCGCTAAATATTCCGAACCTCCCAAAGTAGGAGAAGTTTCGATTTTTGAGCTTTCAGATAAAAGTTCTGAGTTTGGGGATGATTCCCCCATTCCCAGCACATAAATTAAATCACCTTTCTTTAGCCAAGCTTGGCCAGAAATCTTCTTCAAATCGGGAATTAACCCCACCATTCCGATTACCGGAGTCGGATAAATTGGTTGAGGATTTCCCTCAGCATCAACCGTCTCATTGTAAAGAGAAACATTGCCGCCAGTAACAGGCGTTCCCAACTCCCGACAAGCATCAGCAATCCCCCGACAAGCTGACGCTAACTGCCAATATCCGATAGGCTTTTCAGGACTGCCAAAATTCAAATTATCAGTAACTGCCAGAGGTTCAGCACCCACGCAGCTTAAGTTTCTCGCTGCTTCCGCTACGACTGCTTTTGCACCTTCATAAGGATCGAGATAAACATAACGAGAATTGCAATCAACCGTTGCAGCAACTCCCGGTATAACCCCCGGCTGCGGCACTTCTTTCTTGCTAAGGGGGGGAGAAAGTTTGGGAGTTTCCCTACCTTGTGCCTTTTTAAATAGAGGAATTACCTCTTCTTCCTGTTTGCTTTCAGAAACTTCTTCCACAGCATCTTCTCTCTGTAGCCCCTCCTTAGCAAGGGGGGGTTCTTGCAGCCCGTTAGCAAGGGAAGATTGGCAGGGTTCTAGCGGACGCAATCTGACAACCGCAGCATCAGCACCTCCCGGCAAAACTACAGTATTGTTTTGCACTTGATGGTCGTATTGGCGATAAACCCAGCGTTTAGAAGCGATAGTGGGAGTATCTAAAAGCGTCAGCAAAATCTGATTCCAAGTTTGGAAATTACCTTTAACTTCGATACCCGCTGCGGTGGATTTTGGCAGCGAGTCCGCCGTCCATTCCCATGCTTTCTTAGCATATTCTGGCGGTTCTGTCAACAATTCTCGGTGATAAATGGGCGTGTTATCTGCCAAAGCAGTGGCGGTAATTTCGGCAGCGATTTCGCCTTTAAAGAGAATTCGGACGATCGGCTTTTCGATAACTGTCCCCGCTACTACGGCGTGCAATCCCCAGCGGTGGAAAATATCGATTAATTCTTGTTCGCGTCCTTTTTGGGCAACAAACAACATCCGTTCTTGGGATTCCGAAAGCAGGTATTCGTAGGGAATCATGCCGCTTTCTCGAACGGGAACTTTGTCTAAATCGAATTCAATGCCGACGCCGCCTTTGGCTGCCATTTCTGATGTGGAACAGGTGATTCCGGCGGCACCCATGTCTTGGGCGGCGACGACTGCACCGGTTTTGAATGCTTCTAAACAAGCTTCAATTAAGGATTTTTCTAAAAATGGATCTCCTACTTGGACTGCGGGGCGATCGTCCATTGATTTGTCTGTCAATTCGGCACTGGCAAAACTTGCTCCTCCCATGCCATCTCGCCCGGTAGTTGAACCGACATAAAGCACGGGATTTCCGATGCCGGATGCTCCGGATTTTACGATTTCTTGAGTTTCCATTAAACCCAAGGCCATGACGTTAACTAATGGGTTGCCGGAATAAGCAGGATCGAAGTAAACTTCGCCGCCAACTGTGGGTACTCCGATGCAATTTCCATAATGAGAAATTCCCGATACTACGCCTTTGAACAATCTCTGAGTTTTAGCATCGTCTAAGTTGCCGAAACGCAGGGAATTTAAAAGTGCGATGGGGCGGGCCCCCATTGTGAAGATATCGCGGAGAATCCCCCCGACACCGGTTGCTGCACCTTGGAAAGGTTCGACGGCTGAGGGGTGGTTGTGGGATTCAATTTTGAAGGCGAGTTGCAAGCCGTGTCCCAAGTCTACGACGCCGGCATTTTCTCCGGGTCCGACGAGAATTCGATCGCCCTCTGTGGGAAACTGTTTTAATAGCGGTCGCGAATTCTTGTAACAGCAGTGTTCGCTCCACATGACGCCGAACATTCCCAATTCAGCTTTATTGGGGTGGCGGCCAAGACGCTGAACGATTTCTTCATATTCTTCAGGTGTGAGTCTTTCACCGGCAATTTGTTGGGGGGAAAATGGGGATTCGGAGATGGGAGACATGGAAACTCGTTATAAACCACAGGCTTTATTCTAAATGCCCTTTGGTTGGTTAATCTAAAATCTATAATCTAAAATCTATAATCCTAGGTCTTTGGGTTGTGAATCTAAAATCTAAAATCTAAAATCTAAAATCTCAGCCCTGTGGTTGGTTAATCTAAAATCTATAATCTAAAATCGAATGACTTACCCTCGAAATCTCAATTTTGCTAACCAAGACTTGCGGAACCGTTCTTTTAAAGGTCTTGACTTGTCTGGGGCGAATTTCAGCGGTTGCGACATTCGAGGCTGCAATTTCACCGGGGCGATTTTGAGGGGGGCAAATTTTCAGGGTGTCAGAACCGGACAAAGCCGCAGGCGGGTGAAAAATTTGATTGCTAGGGCTGGGCTAGCTGCGGTGACAGTGACGACGGCTGGGGCTTTGACTGGACTCATTGGCGGGGCGGATGCGGGGGCTGTGGCGGTGACGGGAACGGCTGCTACGGCGATTGCTGTGACTAGGGGCGAGGCTGGAATTGTGGCGGGGTCTGTGGCTGGGGCTGCTGCTGCGATCGGCGCTAGCGGTATTGTGACATTTTTGGGCGGAGATACTCTCAGGGGAATTGTCTTATTTTTGGTTTCAGGGGTAATTCTTGGGTTAACTGCGATCGGCTTTTTTATCGCTGTTGAACAAATAGAAAAATTGTCGGTGACATCGTTTAGAAAAGCTGATTTGACTGATGCTGTATTCGATGCGGGGGCGATTATAGATGCAGATTTTTCCGATGCGCGAGGATTGCGGTGGTAGACTGCACAATTACTGATTTCTCACCCATTCCCGCAATTCTCGCACTGCTGCGGTTGCGCCTGTAGTTTGACACCGATCGATAAATTCGTCAACTTTTGCAGTCGGTAGCATTGGGAAAGCCCGGGAAAATTTGCACTCGGCATATTCGCCATTTTGCAATTGATAAAACTTGATGCTTCGTCCGTCGTACCGCCAAATTTCGGGGACTCCTAAATCTGCATATAAATCGAATTGATTTAAGGAACTGCTGGTAAGATCAATTTCTAGTGCTAAATCGGGCGGCGGATCTTCAGCAAAGTCTAATTCGGTTCTCCCTCTGACCAGTGCTTCATTCTGGATATAATAGCATGAATCTGGTTCTTTTCCCGCTGTTTTTTGGCGTTTTTTAATCGTCATTGAGCCAAAGGGATTGTATTCCAGATTGAGTTCTTCTATGAGAGTTACAATTAAGCGATCGATCAGCCTGTTGCGATTTTCATGTTCCGGTAGTGGCACCATAATTTCTAATTGACCTTGATGATAAGCAATTCTGGTGGAACGTTTTTGGCCCAGTTCGGCTAGCAGGCTTTCATATAACTGCCAACTGATATTGGGGAGTAAAACTCGCTGTTCGGGGGGGGTTGATATTGTTAGCATTTTACTTTGGTTTTAGAGCTTGAGAATATTTTAGTTTATCCTTTTTTTTGCGGACCGCCCAAAAAGTATCTGCCGACAGCTACGGTCCTGCGCTACTCTAGTTAATAATAGACTGTGGTCATTAGTCCTTGTTTTATGAAGCTGCGATCGTTCTTTTCTTTCCTCATTGCTGGCGTGTTGGCACTCTTAGGCTTGAGTGCCGGTGGTTTTTACTGGCTGACAACTCACACTCCCCTGAATTTGCTCGCTGGCGGGCCGACAACTACTCCGGCTGCGGCTGTGTTTGTCTCGAAACAAACACCTTTGTTAGCTTCAATGCTGGTAAATCCCGATCGCCTCGAAGCATTGCGACAAGTTTTTGCCACTCCCGAACAAAGAAGTCGATCGCACGCAGAATTTGAGCAAATCAAAAAAAGTCTCCTCGCCAATACTGGTCTGGATTACAGTCGAGATATCCAACCTTGGATCGGTGACGAAATCACCCTCGCCGTCACAACTCCAGATTTAGAACGCGACAGCAACAACGGGCAACAAACTGGGTTTTTGCTGGCGGTTTCCTCCCAAAATGTCGATCGCAGCCAACAATTTCTCGAATCTTACTGGCGAAAACAATCTCGGGCGGCTAAAACAGTGCAGTCGGAAATATATAAAGGCGTGCAAATTAATTATAAAAAAGTACCAACAGCTAACAAAAAAAACTCTGCGCTTTCGCCTTTCAACCCGCTTTCTCTGCCGAAGACAACTTTGCCGCCCAGCTTCGCAACAGCGGCAATCGGCGACAGTTCAGATTCAGGAAATAACCTTAGTTTTGTTTTATTTGCCAATAGCCCAAATGTGATTCGAGATGCAATTAACAATGTTGCAGCAGCTAACCTAAATCTCAACAATAGTCCTAACTATCAAAAAGCTTTCCAGCAGTTAAGTCAAGGCAGAATTGCTTTAGCATTTGTTAATCTGCCGCAGTCACAAACCGGGCAAAATCCCCAAGTTTCTCTTAATTCCCTCGCAGTTGCTGTCGGAGTCAACCGACGGGGATTGCTGGCTCAAACTGCTTTAGTGACATCGCGAGAAAACACAGCTTCTCCAACACTCTCAGAACCGGTGAAAGCCTTGCAATACATTCCCTCCGCCAGTCCTTTCGCGGTCGCCAGCACCGATTTAAGGAATTTTTGGGCTGATTTGTCATCGGCGGTGTCTACTAATGCAGAAGTCTCAAAATTAGTCGATCGCACCTTCGCAGATATTCAACAAGTTTGGGGGGTCAACCTGCAGCAGGATATATTTAACTGGGTACAAGGAGAATACGCTTTAGGAGTGCTTCCGAATTCGTCAAATAGTGCGGACTGGATTTTTGCCGCCGAAAAATCTGCTGATTCCCAAAAGGATCTCGACAAACTCGATGAAATTGCCCGCAGTAAAGAATACAGCATCGGCAGCTTCACTCTCAGAAACCAGAAAATTACCGCTTGGACCCAGTTGACAACGAGTCAAAATTTGGGTAAAAAAAATAAGAGAAAAAGTGCGATCGAAACCGAGGCAAAAGGAGTCCGAGCCACCGTCGGCAAATACGAAATTTTCACCACTTCAGTAGAAGCAATGGACGCAGCACTAGAAGCAGCAGAAACAGGCTCTTTAGTTGCCAATCAAGATTTTCAAACCAGCATTGAACCGCTACCACCATCTAACGACGGCTATTTTTATTTAGACTGGCCCTCCTGCAGGGCAATTTGGGAAAAACAAATCCCGCTGTTGAGGTTAATTGAACTTTCGGCAAGACCATTGTTCGACCACTTGCGATCGCTCACCGTCACCAGTACCGGGGAAATAACAGGAATTCGCAAAGCTACAATATTTATGCGGCTGAATTAGTTAGTAGTCAGTAGTCATTAGTCAGTAGTCAGAAGGAAGGAAGAACGAAGAAGGAAGAAGGAAGAAGGAAGAAGGAAGAACGAAGAAGGAAGAAGGAAGAAGGAAGAAGGAAGAAGGAAGAAGGAAGAACGAAGAAGGAAGAAGGAAGAAACTATGCCCTGCGCGGGCCAATGCCCGATTCCCAATAACTAAGGACTAATCACTACTGACTCATTCACCTTTTTGGGTTTCCCAAAATAAGCTTGAAAAACCTCTTTGGCGATCGGGGCTGCTGCAACAGAACCAAAACCGCCATTTTCGACAACCACGGCGATCGCAATTTCCGGCTTGTCAGCGGGCCCAAAGGCGACATACAAAGAGTGATCCTTCTGTCCGATGACCTCCGAAGTCCCTGTTTTGCCCCCCGTCAGCGGAATCGAACCGTCATTCATCCCCTGTCCCGTACCCTCGGCAACCACCGCGATCAGTCCTTCCTTAATCACCTGAATGGTTGAAGGTTTCATCCCTGTATGTACCCGTTGAGTCTGCGGCGTGCCGGTCATAGAAGCCAAAAGATGGGGCTTCACGCGATAGCCGCCGTTAGCGATCGAACTCACCATCACCGCCGCCTCCAAAGGAGTCATCAACACCAACCCCTGCCCGATCGACATCGTTACTGTATCACCCGCATACCAAGGTTCTTTATAGATTTTCTCCTTCTGGGCCGGCGTCGGGATTTGACCGTGATCGCCACCGCCTAGCCCCAAAAGATTCAAATCCGTCTCCTTGCCAATTCCCAAGCGGTGTCCCCACTTAGAAATTTGCTCGGGCCCGGTACTAATCCCCACTTGATAAAAAAACGTATTGCTGCTGAAAGCCAAGGCCTCCCGAAAGCCGATGTTGCCGTAACCGCCACTGTGTTCGTTAAAATCAATTCCCCCGACAGTAATGTAAGACGAAGTACCGAGAATTGAGTCCGGCGAAAACTTGCCCGACTCCAGGCCCGCCACGGAAGTCACAATTTTAAAAGTGCTACCGGGGGGATAGCCTTGCATGGCCCGATTCAAAAATGGATTTTCCGCCTCTTGAAGAGTTTCCCACTCCTCCTTACTGATTTTTCGCGTAAACAGATTGGGGTCAAAAGTCGGGTGGCTAGCCATAACTAATACCGCCCCGGTTTTGACATCCAGGGCCACTACTGCTCCCCGGCGGTTCCCCAGGGCTTGTTCGGCTGCTTTTTGCATGGACAAGTCTATGGTTAGCTGCACCGCCTCACCCGGTTTAGGCGGTGTCTCTCCGATCAGCCGCAACTCTTGATTTTGGGCATTTACCTCGATCAGCCGATCGCCCCAAACTCCTGCTATCTTCTCGTTTGAACTCGCTTCTATGCCCATCTGACCGACAATCATCCCCATCGGATATTCCGGGTGAGCTTCCAAGTCTGCTGCGGTAGCTTCGCCAATATATCCGAGAACATGAGCTGCCAGACTGGCTTCGGGATAATAGCGCTTCGCTTCAGGTCGCACTTCCACTCCGCGTATTTGTCCCACCTGTTCTGCTAGTGGCACAAACACCTCTGGCGGCATCGCTTGCTTGATCCGCACCGGTCTGTAGGATAGAGGATCGACCTGTTTTATTTTTTGTAAAATTTCTGCAGCCGGGATTTTAACCAGCGGACTCAACTTCTCTGCTGTAACTTTCCACTCTTCCGGCGTTTGTTCTTTCGGCCACAAATATACCGATCGAGCTAAATTGTTTGCCGCTAGCAGCTTGCCTTTGCGATCGATAATGTGTCCGCGATTCGCCGGCATTGGCACTAGGCGAACGCGATTGTTTTCGGCTCGTTCCCGGTTTTGCTTCCCTTGTACCAGTTGCAGTTCCACCAGCCGACTAGCGTGCAGGCTCAGCAAACTGGTTGCCACTAGCATTAACACGATCGCCCGGTGTATCGGACGATCCTGTTTCTTAGGAGTTGCCCCCAGGGTTTTGTCAGAAGAGTGAAATCCTGAGGTCGAATAAATTTGTCGTTGCATCATTCTATAGGTAGATGTCAAATCCTAGATTTTGTACTCCTGATGGTCAATTGTGAAGTATACATCATCAGACCGGGGGCGATCGGGAATTGGCCGTTGGGGGAAGCTGAATGATTAATAATTAGCTTTTGACTAATAATTAATCACTTCATGAATGCTGACTGCTGACTAATCCCCCAAGCACCAAGAAATAGCCAGCACAATCAAGGCCAGGCTCAGCCAATTAGGGAAGTGGAGCCAGCCGCCTAGACCTATAGGTAACAATACCAAAACCTGTGTCAATAGGGAACCGATAGCCAACAGCCAGGCTAGGAGTATCAAATTTATCATCTTGACACCGTACAATTGCGGATATGAGTCGATCGCCTGTGGCAGAAATCCGAGTGGCACAAGCGAGGGCGATCGCACAGGGATTGTCCTGATAGACATAAGGAAGAGAAGCCTGAAAGTTTTGAACAAATTTAACAAAAATTATTCTTCCTCCAGAGTTAGGAGGGTCGGGGCTGCGATGGGTAAATTCTGAGTTTTGATTTTAAGTTGTGACGCCAGGAGAATTGCCATGTTGTTTAATCGGGGAGCCAATTTCAAAAACGGTGCGATCGCCTCGGCGATCGTCGCGATCGTCGCCCTACCAGTTTTAGCAGAAACAGCCAATTTCGGCACTTTAACTTTATCACCAGGTTTTGAGTCCCCAACAGCAGTTTTGAGAGGTTCCACAGGGGGATCTTACTCTCTATCTGCCATAGCCAACGCCGATCGCCACAAAAACAAATGTTTGGGTTTTGCCACTCCAACTCCCGACCACATCATAGTCTTGCAGAAAAAATTTTCAAAACTCACACTCCAAGTCAACAGCGGAGGCAAGGACACAACCTTACTCGTACAAGGCCCCGGTAATGCAGTGCGCTGCGGAGACGATGCAGGTCAGAATAAAGATGCTGGCATTGTTGATTCAGACTGGCAAGCAGGGTCTTACAAGATTTGGGTCGGTACTCTCGAACCCGGAGTCAAGTCAGACTATACAATCTCAGTACAGGAATAGAACGCGGCGCTGTGGGATGAAAAAATAAAATATCATCGAATTCTCCCCCAATCTGCTCTCTTCCCACGGTGCCACTCCCCCAATCTCCCCCAATCGGCCAATTTGTTAATCTCACACTCAGCAATCTGCCGATCGACCGCTCACTTCCCCCATCCAGTAAAATGTAAAATCGAAAGTGGCGTGTTTAACCAAAATTGGTAACTCTGAAAGTGCTAAAGACCCTTAGAGCTGACTTCAGTATAATTTTCGACCGCGACCCAGCAGCTCGCAACTGGCTGGAAGTTTTGTTTTGCTACCCCGGTCTTCAAGCCCTAGTGCTGCACCGCCTCGCACACTGGCTTTACGTGCTGGGACTTCCCTTCATCCCCCGCTTGATTTCCCACCTAGCTCGCTTTTTGACCGGAATTGAAATTCACCCCGGGGCAACGATCGGCAAAAGCGTATTCATCGACCACGGTATGGGGGTTGTAATCGGCGAAACCGCAATTATCGGCGATTTTGCCCTAATTTACCAAGGTGTCACCCTCGGCGGCACAGGCAAAGAAAGCGGCAAGCGTCACCCTACCGTCGGCGAAAATGTAGTTGTCGGTGCCGGCGCCAAGGTACTCGGCAATCTTCAAATTGGCAACAACGTTCGCATCGGCGCCGGTTCCGTCGTGCTCAGGGACGTACCATCTGACTGTACGGTGGTAGGGATTCCCGGCCGCATCGTCTATCGATCGGGAGTGCGCGTCAATCCCCTAGAACACGGCAGTTTGCCGGATTCCGAAGCTGTGGTAATTCGCTCATTGCTCGATCGCATCGAGTCCCTCGAACAGCAAGTAAAAAGTTTGCTTCCTCAAGCATCTGTCTCCTTAACTTCTGTTCCCAATTCCCACAATTTCCACTCAGTATCAGAAGCTTTAAACCAAGCCAGCAATGTAGCCTTAGCCGAAAAAACACAGCTAGTTACAACCCCTAGCTGCAAGTTAAAAGATAAAGCAATTCAAGAATTTTTCGACGGCAGCGGCATCTAAAAATAGTTTTGACTGTTGAGTTTTTCATGGGGAATTTTTCAACTTAAAACTTTCCTACTGACAACAGTCAACAGTCAACAGCCAACAGTCAACTGACTTCAAGGATTAACCGCTCGCACAGACCAATTTCCCTCCCCGTCGCGCCGATAAAGCGATCGGTTCTGCGGTTCCCCCCGCAACTCCAACAAATCCACCGTTTCCGGTTCCAACAACAGCAAGCAAAAATTAGGCAGCGGCTCGATCGGATCTGGGGAAACAGAATCAAAAGCACCAGCCGGGGCTTTGTCATCTCCCGGATGCGGCCAAGCAAATTGCGATCGAGCCGCCTCAGAAAGCTCCTGCCAAGCTGTGCGGCGCGATGAGCACAACTGGGTCTCTGGATAATCTGCCCCTACCAAAATCAGTTGTCCAGCAATCCGAAATTGTTCGCGAGTTTGGGGGAAATACCAGCAAATTTCCCCCCAAGGATAGAGGTTAATTTCCTCTGCCTTTTGACTGCGAATATCTGTAATAAACTTTAACTGATTAGTATCTGCTAAAAAGCCTCGAAACACCACAGTGCGGTTAGCCGGACGCCCGGTGGCGCGAACAGTTGCTAGTTGCAAGTAGCGGGCAAAAGCAAGACTGCGGTTGCGGTGGAGCGCGCGAGCTAGGGGCGATCGCCAAAGTGCTAAAGACATAATTAATAACCTATCATATGGGTAATGGGTAATTGGTAATGGGTAATTGGTAATGGGTAATTAGTGACTTTTCCCTTCTGTCTCCTGCTTCTCTCCCCTAAACTCACAATTTACAACTCTTAAAATCTTGCTATTGGTAATTTTATGTCAAATTCACTCTCAAAACTCAAAACTATTGAAACTCCCCACAGTGGCTACCACTGGGACGGCAGTTCCCGCCGCTTTTTTGAAGGCTGGTACTATCGAATAACATTACCCGCTCGCGGACAATCTTTTGCATTCATGTATTCAATAGAAGACCCCAAAGGCGGTCAACCTTACAGTGGCGGTGCAGCTCAAATTCTCGGTCCGGAAGATAGCTATTTGTGCCGCACATTCCCCGATGTAAATAAGTTTTGGGCGCACCGAGAAAGCTTGGCTTTCGGACATTGGGGCAAAACAGATTTACAAATTCAACCCCAATATTTAGAACCCCCAGTATTCGACAGCCGCGTCGAAGAAGGCTATCAAGCTACTGCTACCTTGAATCAAGGTTATATCCACGATCCGGGAAGCGGCAGCCGCTGTTTTTGGCAATACCAAATTCAACCTGTTTACGGCTGGGGCAACTCTGACCAACTCCAGAAATCCACGGCGGGAATGGTATCTTTTCTACCCATATTTGAACCGGGATGGCAAATTTTAATGGCTCACGGTTTAGCCACGGGCTGGATCGATTGGAACGGCGAACGCTACCAATTTAAAGATGCTCCCGCTTACAGCGAAAAAAACTGGGGCGGTGCTTTTCCCCAAAAGTGGTTTTGGGTTAATTGCAATTGTTTTCAAGGCGAAAGCGATTTAGCTTTAACTGCTGGCGGCGGCAAGCGGGGCGTGCTGTGGTGGATGGAATCCGTAGCAATGATTTGTCTGCATTACCGAGGTAAATTTTACGAATTTGTGCCTTGGAATTCCCAAGTAAGTTGGAATATTGAACCTTGGGGAAGCTGGAAAATGCAGGCGAGAAACAGTCAGTTTGAAGTTGAGTTAATTGCCACTACAAACCGTTCTGGTACCGATCTGCGAGCTCCTACAGAAAAAGGTCTGGCTTTTTGCTGCCGGGATACGACGCAGGGCAAATTGCGCTTGCAACTGCGAGAATTGTTGGGGGGAAATGTTGACAAAAATGGCAAGCAGCGTTCTAGAATTATCTTAGAGGCTCAAAGTTCTTTCCCGGGTTTGGAAGTTGGGGGCGGACCTTGGGATGAAGTTTGGCGATCGAACTAAGTCCTTAGTCCTTAGTCCTTACTCAGTTAACAGTAGTCTGAACAGCCATGATCTATTTACTCGGTTGGCAATTAGGCAAATTCTACCGCAGCCAGCGGTTACAACAAGCTCTCAAGGTGATTTTGGGACTAATTTTATGTTTGGGGACAATCTTGATGCCGGCGGCAATTGCTAGTGCGGCCGGTGATTTGTCTCGCCAACCAGTCACCGAAATTACTGTTAGTTTGGGTAACGAAGCAGGGGAACTTAAGTTTTTTCCCAATCTGCTAGAATTTGAATCCGGCAAGCGCTATAAATTAGTGCTAAAAAATCCCAGTTCGCAGAAACATTATTTCACTGCCAAAAACTTTGCTGATGCGAGTTGGACTCAAAAAGTTGAAGCTGGTAATGTGGAAATTAAAGGAGCGGTTCACGAACTGGAACTTAAACCGGGCGCTATGGCAGAATGGGTGTTTGTGCCGATGAAATCGGGAAGTTACAACCTGCGCTGTACGGTAGCCGGACATACGGAAGCTGGGATGATTGGCAAAATTACGATCGCCTCTTAAGCCCCATCTCCGTCGCCTCACCGGACATCCTATCAATTTGAGATTAATTACCGAAACTCGATCGAACTTTCGACCCTCTAGACACTTTTCAAGTAGACTCTAGCGGAGCCATTGTCAGTCCAGCACGGCTCAATTGCATATGATAAAGTTCTGCTTGCTCTTGCGGGCCAACCCAGACAGTGGCTTGGCCTTCGTGGTGGATTTGGTTGGCAAGTTTCCAAGCTTGATCGCTTGTCATCCCTGGAATGTATTTCGTCAAACATTCCACAACGTGCTGAAATGTGTTGAAATCGTCGTTGAGAACTATTACCCGATAGTTGGGATAAGGTTTGCGGGTAACTTGACTCGATCGAACGGGTGCTATGGTTGGTGAAGAGGTCATCGCGCGAACAGCCACTGAAACTACAAAATTCGTAAAAGAGTTACCGACAAAGTTATAACACAATTTCAGAATTTTTTAACCCCTACTTGGTATTTCGATCCGCTTCGGGGTTTATTTTCACCGCCGGGCCCTGCGTTAGACTTTTCCAGAAACTGTGGGGAGTAGGGTTAAGCATCCTGCCCCCCATTGACAGGCTTTTGAGGAGAAATCTCTGGCACCGCGCCGATTAAACTACAGTTAACACTCGATCGACCTCAGAAGTGTCGCCGTCAGAATATGCTTGCAGCAGAAGTTGCTTTAAATCTTCAATCAGCGGATAGCGGGGGTTAGCGCCGGTACACTGATCGTCAAAAGCCCGATCGGCCATTTCCTCAACGCGAGCAAAAAAGAAATCATCACTCATTCCCTGACTGGCAAGAGCCTCCTGAATCGTGCTAGGAATATCTACCTGACGCTTCAGATCTTCCACCGCTGCGATCAACTTCTCAACTTTCTCCTCTTCTGTATCGCCGCCCAAATTCAGATAGTCCGCAATTCGAGCATAACGCCACTTGCTGTTAGGATACTTGTTTTGAGAAAAAATCGCTTGTTTGAAAGGAACATCCGTTGCATTGTAGCGAATTACGTGGGAAATCATCAGCGCATTCGCTAAACCGTGAGGGACGTGGCAAGTTGAACCTAATTGGTGAGCCATTGAGTGACAAACCCCCAGAAAAGCGTTGGCAAATGCCATCCCGGCGATCGTAGCAGCATAATGTACTTTCTCCCGCGCTTTCGGATCGTTAGCACCATTTTTGTAAGCGCTGGGCAGGTATTTAAACAGCAAACGAATCGCTTCTAAAGCCAAACCATTTGTATACTCAGAAGCCAACACAGAAACATAAGCTTCTAAAGCGTGGGTTAGCGCATCAATGCCGCCGTAAGCAGTCAGTTTCCGGGGCATATTCAGCGTAATTTCTGGATCGACGATCGCCATACTCGGAGTCAGAGCATAATCTGCAAGCGGATACTTAATCCCCGATCGTTCATCCGTAACAACCGCAAAAGGCGTGACTTCCGAACCCGTTCCCGAAGTAGTGGGAATTGCCACCATAATTGCCTTTGAACCCAAAGGCGGCAGTTCGTATACCCGCTTGCGAATATCCATAAACCGCATCGCCAATCCTTCAAACTCAATTTCTGGATGCTCGTACATCAGCCACATTACTTTAGCAGCATCCATCGGCGAGCCACCACCAAAGGCAATAATCGCATCTGGATGGAAACTATTGCAGATTTCTAAACCTTTGCGAACAGTAGCAAGGGAAGGATCGGGTTCCACATCGTAAAATGTGTAGTGATCGATGCCGATTTCTTCCAAACTCTCTGTGACTTCCTTAGTCAATCCCAATTCAAACAAAGGTTTATCCGTCACGATCAAAGCACGTTTCTTACCTGCCAGATCCCTCAAAGCTACAGGAAGACAACCCGACTTAAAATAAATCTTGGGAGGAATGCGGAACCAGAGCATATTCTCGCG
The DNA here is from genome assembly GCF_036702785.1 of Microcoleus sp. AR_TQ3_B6. Classification (NCBI taxonomy): domain Bacteria; kingdom Bacillati; phylum Cyanobacteriota; class Cyanophyceae; order Oscillatoriales; family Microcoleaceae; genus Microcoleus; species Microcoleus sp. AR_TQ3_B6. Next base: position 69,489 of record NZ_JAUBVJ010000003.1, read on the forward strand.
CCTTTCTGCTACGGTTTTGATATTGAGCAGGTGATGGGGTGTCACGTTGACAGAAATGGAATTATCGCCCCAGCTACCGCAACCGAGGGTAAGGGATGGATCGAGGCGGAAATTGTACAAATCCCCGATCGCACCTTGAGAAGAAGGCGTATTAATCAGCACCCGCGAAGTCTCTAGTTTGCTTTCAAAATAACGAATGTGATTCTGATTGTGCGGAGCCGTGTAGAGTACAGAAGTATGTCCGTGTCCGCCAAAAATTATCAGCGCTTCAGCTTTGTCTACTGCTTCAGTAAAGTCCTTAGCGCGGTACATTGCCAGAATCGGCGAAAGTTTTTCACAAGCAAAGGGTTCTTCTTTACCAACCGCATCAACTTCTCCAATCAAAACCCTGATGTTTGACGGCACTGTAAAACCCGCAATCTGCGCCACCTTTTGCACCGATTGACCGACTATTTCGGCATTCAACCGCCCATCAATTAAGATTACCTGCCGCACTTTTTCCCGTTCTTCTGCATTGAGGAAATAAGCACCGCGCTTGATAAATTCCAGTTGCACTGCATCGTACACCTCATCCACAACAACCACCGATTGTTCCGAAGCACAAATCGTGCCGTTGTCGAAAGTTTTGCTGAGCAAAATTGAGCTGACAGCCATTTGGATGTGGGCGGTTTCATCGATGATGGCGGGAGTATTTCCCGCGCCGACACCGAGGGAGGGATGTCCTGAAGAGTAGGCAGCTTTTACCATTCCCGGCCCGCCAGTGGCCAAAATTAGTTTGATATCGGGGTGCTGCATCAAAGCTTGGGAAAGCGGCACAGTGGGCTCGTCAATCCACCCAATAATATCCGGCGGTGCTCCTGCTGCTACAGCAGCATCTAGGAGGATTTTTGCCGCCGCAGCCGTGCAGGATTTTGCCCGGGGATGGGGCGAAAATATAATGCCATTTCTCGTCTTGAGCACGATTAAAGATTTAAAAATGGTGGTGGAAGTCGGGTTAGTTACAGGAACGATTCCCGCCAGCACTCCCACGGGTTCGGCAATGCGTTCGTAGCCAAAATGCCGATCGGACTCGATGATACCGCAAGTCTTGTCGTTCTTGTATTTGTTGTAAATCATTTCCGAGGCAAAATGATTTTTGATTGCCTTATCTTCGATGACTCCCATTCCCGATTCTTTGACTGCTGCCTTCGCTAAGGGAATGCGGGCGGCATTAGCGGCTAAAGCTGCTTGCTTGAATATGCGATCGACTTGCTCTTGAGTGTAGGTGGCAAATTCTGCTTGGGCTGCTTTCACTTTTTGAATGAGCACTTCTAATTCTTCTACATTGGTAACTTTCATGTCTTTTCTCCTCGGGTGTTTTTCGAGATTTATTGCCTAGGTTTGTGAGGGGTAGGGGAACCGCAGATTAACCGCAGATTAACGCAGAGCTACGCAGATAATTTCAAGATTGTTTTTGATTTTTGTACGAGGTCTTTTAATTAATTATAGACCGCTAGCTCCGATCGCGTTTACCCCGCGACTGCGAAAAATCTCAACTGTTTGTTGGACGAGCTCCGGTGAAGCTGGAGGTGTATCCTTGAGCTCGTAATCCAGTTTTAATTGTTCCCATTTGTATTCTCCCATTTTATGGAATGGTAATACTTCGACTTTTTCCACATTGTTCAGATTGGCAATAAACTCTGCTAATTTTTCTACGTTTTCGAGGTCATCAGTGAGGTGAGGAACTAGAACGAAACGAATCCAGGTTGGCTTATGAATTTCGCTGAGATATTTGGCCATTGCTAAAGTAGGCTCGATGGAAACGTTCGTGACTTTGTAATACAGTTCGGGAATGTAGGATTTGATGTCCAATAAAACCAGATCGGTCATTTCCAGAACCGGTTTAGCAACTTCTAAAAGACAGAACCCTGATGTGTCCAGGGCTGTATGCAAGCCCATTTGATGGCAGCGGGTAAAGATTTCTCTGACAAAATCGGGCTGCATCAACGGTTCGCCGCCGCTGACGGTAACGCCTCCTTTCCGCAGGTAGGATTTACATTTTGTAATTTGATCGATTAAATAATCGACGGTTACTTCTTTACCGTCGTGGGAATTGCGGCAGTCGGGATTGTGACAGTAAAGACAGCGCAACGGACAGCCTTGGGTGAAGACGATAAACCGGATTCCAGGGCCGTCTACGGTACCAAAAGTTTCGATTGAATGAATGCGACCAATTCCAGACATTTAATTTGCTGTTGGTTATGTTCCGAGATAATGAATTAATCCGCTGCGATCGGAAAGTCTCTGAGGTCAAACGATCGGAAAAATAGATACTGTGATTGCTACATTCCTCGCGGCGGACAACCGCTAACTTACCCCCAATGAACTTATTGCATTCCCAAGCTCTCAATTCCCTCAATTATCTGCGTTAATCTGTGTTAATCTGCCTTACATCTGCGGTTTTGAGAGCAAAGATTCATGCAATAAGTCCAATCAATGCTGGGATTTAGACGCGTTCGTGGAAAGTCCGTTTAATCACATCTAATTGCTGTTCGCGGGTAAGTTTGATGAAGTTAACCGCATAACCGGAGACGCGAATTGTTAGCTGGGGATAGTTTTCCGGATGTTCCATCGCATCTAGTAATGTTTGCCGATCGAGGGCGTTAACATTGATGTGATGGCCGCCATCGTGGAAGTAGCCGTCTAGGAGACCAACTAGGTTGTTAGTCCGATCGTCCTCCATTCTGCCCAAGGCCTGCGGTAGAATCGAAAAAGTATTCGATATGCCATCTTGACAATCACTGTAGGGCAGTTTTGCTACAGAAGATAAGGATGCGATCGCCCCACAGGAATCTCGACCGTGCATCGGGTTAGCACCGGGAGCAAAGGGTTCGCCTGCTTTACGTCCGTCGGGAGTGCTACCAGTTTTTTTGCCGTACACTACGTTAGAGGTAATCGTCAGTACCGATTGAGTCGCTACAGCGCCGCGGTAGGTTTTGTGCTGGCGAATTTCGTTCATGAAGCTTTGCACGAGTTCGATGGCTAGACTGTCTGCGCGATCGTCATTATTGCCGTATTTGGGATATTCTCCTTCGATCGAGTAATCCACGGCCAAACCTTGCTCGTTGCGAATCACCTTAACTTTAGCGTGTTTAATCGCCGAGAGCGAGTCCGCCACCACAGACAGTCCCGCAATTCCGCAGGCCATGGTCCGGTAAACATCGCGATCGTGCAGTGCCATTTCCAGCCGTTCGTAGCAGTATTTGTCGTGCATGTAGTGAATGACATTCAGCGTATTGATATACGTTTTTGCCAACCACGCCATCATTTCTTGGAACCGCGCTCTTACCTCGTCATAATCGAGATATTCGGTAGTAATCCCTGGGAACTGCGGCGCGATTTGGTCGCCGGACTTCTCATCTTTACCGCCGTTAATCGCATAGAGCAAAGTCTTAGCCAAGTTAACTCGCGCGCCGAAGAACTGCATTTGCTTGCCAATTCGCATGGCGGAGACACAACAGGCGATCGCGTAATCATCGCCGTATTGAGGACGCATCAAGTCATCGTTTTCGTACTGAATCGAACTCGTCTCGCTGGATACCTTCGCACAGAATTCTTTGAAGTTTTCCGGCAAGTTTTCCGACCACAACACGGTGAGATTTGGTTCTGGTGCAGTACCGAGGTTTGAGAGGGTGTGCAAGAATCGGAAACTGTTACGAGTTACCAATGTTCTACCGTCATCGCTGATACCGCCGATCGCCTCTGTTACCCAAGTTGGATCGCCAGAAAATAGAGCGTTATAGTCGGGAGTTCGCAAAAACCGCACCATGCGGAGTTTCATTACAAAATGGTCGATCAGTTCTTGCAATTCTTGTTCGGAACTCGCGCCGCGAAGCAAATCGCGCTCGAAATAAATGTCTAAAAACGTCGATACGCGCCCGAGAGACATCGCTGCCCCGTTTTGTTCTTTCACTGCTCCCAAGTAGCCAAAATACACCCACTGGACAGCTTCTCGTGCGTTTGTCGCCGGACGGCCAATATCAAAGCCGTAGCTAGCAGCCATTTCTTTTAACTCAAACAAGGCCCGAATTTGCTCGGATAACTCTTCGCGCAAACGAATTGTTGCCTCGTCCATCGCCTCTAGTTCGAGTGATTCTTGCTGTATTTTTTTATCATCAATCAGGCGATCGACACCGTACAAAGCCACGCGCCGGTAGTCACCGATGATGCGCCCGCGTCCGTAGGCATCTGGCAAACCTGTGATGATACCCGAACGTCTTGCCAGACGCATCGAGCGCGTGTAAACATCGAATACACCATCGTTATGAGTTTTGCGATATTTCGTAAATATTTCTTCAGTTTGTCGATCGAGCTGATAGCCGTAAGCTTCTAAACCTGCTTTGACAACGCGAATCCCGCCAAAGGGCATAATCGCGCGTTTCAAAGGTCGATCGGTTTGCAAACCTACTATTTGTTCTAAGTCGCGATCGATGTATCCTGGTGCATGAGCCGTGATGGATGTGGGAACTTTTGTATCAACATCCAATACACCTTTTTCGCGCTCTTGCTTCATTAGTTCCAGGACTTTGTGCCAAAGCTGCTGGGTTTTTTCTGTTGGTGCTGTGAGAAATTCTGCATTCCCTTCGTAGGGGGTGTAATTCTTTTGGATGAAGTCTCTGACGTTGACTTCGTTTGTCCAGTTGCCTTCAGTAAAGCCGTGCCATTCTACTAACATAGCTTGCTTTCACCTCTATTTTATGTTAGCGATCGATCTTTTTTCCTCCGACCGCTATATCTACTATATATTTAATCTCAATATTTTAAATGCCCTGTTCGATCTTTGTTACAAAACTTTACTTCCTCATCGCCTGGGAAGAATTAAGATAGATAGTATCCAGAAATTCCTCTTGAATTTATGAGGAAGCTCTGACAAAATTGGATTCCGAACTAACAGTTAGACAACGGAAATGTTGTTTAAGTGCGGGTCGGTCGGGAACGCGCAATGATTTTTTTAGTCAGGAACCGCGAACACCAGAAGAAGATGAATAAAAAGCAGAAAAATAGCAGAAAAATAGTTCGGATTTGATTCGAGAATTGTTATCGAAAGCAGAGCCAGATTAATTGCTGATTAATTGAAGTAGGGTATTATGCAGATAAATTCAAGAACTCAAAGCACTGCGAGCGATCCGGCTCACGATATTTGGAAAGAACAGCGTCATCCGCTAGATGGGATTTTTAGACCTCGCTCCGTGGCTGTAATCGGCGCAACAGAGAGAGAAGGAAGCGTCGGACGTACTCTCCTGTGGAACTTGATTCGGAATCCGTTTGGCGGAACAGTTTTTCCAGTGAATCCACAGCGCCGCAGCGTCTTGGGGCTCAAGTCTTATCCTGACATTGCTAGCGTCCCGGAAGTAGTGGATCTAGCGGTGATTGCTACGCCGGCTGCTGGGGTGCCGCAAGTGATCCGCGAATGTATCGCTGCTGGGGTGAAAGGGGCAATTATTGTTTCTGCTGGCTTTAAAGAGATTGGTGCGGCTGGGGAGGCTTTAGAACAGCAAGTGATGGCCCAAGCGCGTCTGGGCGGAATGCGGATTGTCGGCCCAAATTGCCTCGGCGTGATGAATCCTGTGCTTGGACTCAATGCTACTTTTGCAGGTACGATCGCCCGTCCAGGTAATGTCGCCTTCATCAGTCAAAGCGGCGCCCTCTGTACTTCGATTCTCGACTGGAGTTTGGGGGAAAATGTCGGTTTTAGCGCCTTTGTATCGATCGGCTCTATGCTCGATGTCGGTTGGGGCGATCTGATCGAGTATTTCGGGGACGATCCTCATACTCACAGTATCGTTTTGTACATGGAATCTATGGGTGATGCTCGTTCGTTCCTGTCCGCCGCCCGCCCAGTGGCGATCGACAAACCGATCATCATTCTCAAGGTAGGACGTACCGCCGCCGCCGCCCAAGCCGCCGCTTCCCATACGGGAGCTTTGACCGGTAGCGATGACGTGCTTAATGCTGCTTTCCGCCGCTGTGGCGCGTTGCGGGTACATACGATTTCCGATTTGTTCGACATGGCAGAAATTCTGGCAAAGCAACCGCGACCGCAGGGAAACCGCCTGTCGATCGTCACCAATGCAGGAGGCCCGGGGGCGATCGCCACTGATGCCTTAATTAGCGACGGCGGTGCCCTGGCAGATCTGGCACCGGAGACGGTGCAGCAGCTTGATGAGTTTTTGCCGCCTCAGTGGAGTCATCACAACCCGATCGATATTTTGGGCGATGCTAGTAGCGATCGTTACGCCAAAACTCTAGAAGTGGTCGCTCCCGATCCCAATAGTGACGGATTGCTGGTCATCCTGACGCCACAAGCGATGACAAATCCCACCCAAACCGCAGAAAAACTCAAGTCTTACAGCAAACTCGGAAAGCCCTTATTAGCAAGCTGGATGGGCGGTGTGGAAGTGTCAGCGGGAACGCAAATTCTCAATCAGGCAAATATTCCGACTTTCCCCTATCCCGATACCGCCGTCAGGTTATTCAACTATATGTGGCGGTACACGTACAACCTGCGCGCTATCTACGAAACGCCTTCTCTCTCGGCTGATTGCGAGGTATGGTGTCCCGATCTATCGGCGGCAGCAAATATTGTGACTTCTGCACGCAAAAGCGATCGCACTTTGTTAACAGAATACGAATCGAAGCAGTTGCTCGCAGCTTATGGGATTCCCACCATCGCCACCTCCATAGCCACCAGCGATCGCCAAGCTGTAGAAATTGCCGAGATCCTCGGTTATCCAGTGGTGCTAAAACTCCATTCTGAGACGATTACTCACAAAACCGATGTGGGAGGCGTAAAACTAAATTTAGCCGATGCTAACGCTGTAATTAGTGCCTTTGAGGCGATCGCCCAGCGGGTACGGGCGATCGATCCGGCAGCCTTTCTCGGCGTGACAGTGCAGCCGATGGTGCACTTGGAAGGCTATGAACTAATTTTGGGTAGCAGTATCGACCCACAATTTGGACCGGTGATGCTGTTTGGTTCCGGCGGACAATTAGTGGAAGTCTTTCAGGATCGATCGCTGGCACTTCCGCCTTTAAATACCACCCTAGCGCGGCGGATGATGGAGCAAACGCGCATCTATAAAGCTTTGCAAGGAGTGCGCGGCCGATCGGCAATTGACCTGGTACAACTCGAACAGTTATTAGTTCGTTTCAGTCAACTGATTGTAGAGCAACCTCAAATTGCCGAGATTGATATTAATCCGCTGCTGGTTTCTCCTGAAGGTGCGATCGCTCTCGATGCCCGCGTTGTTCTCCAAACAACGGAAAACCCCATTTCACCCGCGATTCGCCCCTATCCTACGCAATACGTTCAAACATGGTCAAGGGAGGGCGATCGTCCCATCACCATCCGTCCGATTCGCCCAGAAGATGAGCCGCTGATGGTGCTGTTCCACCAAGAACTTTCCGAAGAGAGCGTGTATTTGCGCTACGCTCACATGGTAAAGTTAAAGCACCGCATCGCTCACGAACGTTTGGCCCGGATTTGTTTTATTGACTACGATCGGGAAATGGTGTTAGTAGCCCATCATCAACACCCGGAAACCTCAGAACACCGGATTTTGGGAATAGCGCGTCTGAGCAAACTCCACGGCACAAACCAAGCCGAATTTGCCCTGATCGTTAGCGATAGCTATCAGCAGCGCGGTTTGGGAACAGAATTATTGAGGCGGCTGCTGCAAATTGGTCAGGAAGAGAAATTAGAGGCGATCGTCGGCTACATTGTGACTAGCAACTACAAGATGCACAGCCTCTGTAAAAAACTAGGATTTGAACTCCAACCAGACCGAGGCGAAGGAATGTTGAAAGCTGTTTTTGTATGCTAATAGCAACTTGGGTTAAAAAATAATATCAATTCCGGCTTGGCCGGAATGATATCAAATCCGCGCTTCATCGTCGCGATCGAGTTGAATCAAACTGCCAACAAATATGAGCGCAATTTTCAGTTTTTTTGATTCACAGTCAACCGTCACCAGTCATTAGTCATATCATGTCCGGTCGATTACCCGACCTCAGGTAGGGGCGCGTTCACCAACAATATCTGCCAACAATTGACAATCTCAAAAACCCGCCCGGCCGGGATATTATGGTCAATCGATCGGACATGATATCATCAGTCAACAGTCAACAGTCAACCATCAACAATCACCGACGGTGCAACCGAAATCAATATAATTATCATTCATCACAACTAAAGTCCTAACTACAAACTTTATAGGTTTGTAGTCAGGACTTTAGTCCTCAAACTAAGATGTTACTAAGCCGCAGCCAAATTTGCTGCTGCGAAATCCCAGTTAGCCAAATTATCCAAGAAATTAGTAATGTAGTCGGGACGGCGGTTTTGGAAATCCAAATAATAAGCGTGTTCCCACACATCCAAAGTCAGCAACGGAGTTTGGCCGTGTGCTACCGGAGTGTCAGCGTTAGCAGTTTTGGTAACTTTCAAAGTGCCGTTGTCTAAAACTAGCCAAGCCCAGCCGCTACCGAACTGAGTTGTCGCAGCAGTCTTGAATTCTTCTTTGAATTTGTCGAAGCTGCCGAAGTCGGCGTTGATTTTCTCAGCTAAAGGTCCTGTCGGAGTACCACCGCCGCCCGGTTTGAGGGAATTCCAGAAAAAATTGTGGTTCCAAACTTGACCTGCATTGTTGAAAATGCCGGCTTTGGATGGATCGTTCGAGGATTCCTTGACAATTTCTTCAAGGGATTTGCTGGCCATTTCAGTCCCTTCAATCAGTTTATTCAGATTGGTCACGTAAGCAGCGTGGTGCTTGTCGTGGTGGAACGAAAACGTGTCGGCCGACATATGACCTGACTCCAGGGCGTCAGGGGCGAAGGGTAATGGTGCGAGTTCAAATGCCATTGTGTTCGATCCTCTCTGGATTACTTTTGGTTTTTGGGTTAACTTTCCGGCTTTTGTATGATTAAAGCCGAGATTCGCTAGCTTGAGTTTATCAAGCTGTGGTAAATAATTCTTTACAATTTTCATATTTTATAGCAGTTGTGGCATTTTAGGATTTTGACTTCTGCTTTTCACCAGTCAAATCTACTAATAGCCGGTCTTAAGTAGCACAATGTTTGGCAAAATGTCAACCCGCCTGCGCGGTAAATAAAAGTTGGTGGGAAATTGTCAACAGAGGGAAGTTTTATGATAGTTATAAATAAATTAAACCGATTTTTTGTCAAAGATAAGCTCACTTTAGCTTAAGCTGTAAGCAAGTCAAACAGATTGCAGGAGGTCTCAATGCAAAACAGTTCAAATGATCAGATTAATCACACTCCGCATTGGTTGAATCTGAAACTAATAGTCAGCGCTCTCGAAACAGTTCAAGACTTAATTGTAATTTCTTTGTGTATCGGTTTGTTCTGTTTCATGGTGATCGAACTGCGAGAAATGTTCTTCTCGCTGCTACCTCCTTTGGATTTCCAGCAAGTCACGGCAGATATTTTGTTTCTATTAGTTTTAGTGGAATTATTTCGGTTGCTAATTATTTACTTGCAAGAACAAAGAGTTTCTATCGGCGTAGCTGTGGAAGTTTGTATTGTATCAGTTTTGCGAGAAGTGATTGTGCGGGGAGTGCTGGAAACTCCCTGGGTTCAAATATTATCAACAGGCGCATTCTTGCTGGTTTTGGGAGTGTTGTTGGTAGTCCGAGTTTGGTTGCCGCCAACCTTCGAGGGAATTGACCCGGAACGCCGCATGGCTAGCAGAAAGAGAAAGTTTTCAGACAATCAATCAGCTTCAGAACCTCTGGAAGTCAATCGATTTTAGATTTTATATTACAGAATACCCAGAGCCCCGAATTCTTTAATAATTCGGGGCTCTAAAAGTTTTCTTTGATCTAAGTCTTACTTAGGATCGCGAATTAAATAACTTACAATTTTAATTTTTATTGTGGGATGAGCGTCCCGCCCGTCCAAAAAGGACGGGCGGGACGCCCATCCCACTTTCAAGAGTGGAAGTTATTTAATTCTCATTCCTTATCAAAAAATCCCAGTCTTTTTTATGTGCAGCCAAACTCCTACACAACGGATCTGCTCATTGAATATGCGTTTTCCCTGTTGATGTTTCAATGCTGTCTTGCTTTGTTCCAGCAGCAATTAATTCTTCGGTATCGTTGTGCAACTTTTTGCAAAGCCGATCCATGGGAATATCGTTAGCATCATATCCAAAGGGATTTTCAATTTCTAAACCTATCGCCTCAACGCCAAACAACCCAAAAGACACTACGCCAACAACGGGAATTGTCCACCAGTGCAAATCTTTCACCATCTGAAAAGGCAGTGCCAAACAATATAAAAGTAAGAGATGCCGTAGGTGAATCGAATAAGCTTTTGGCATCGGCGCAGCTAAAATACGTTCGCAGCGAGACAGACATTCTACTAATTGATCCAGCAAGCGATTGAGGGAGGCAAATTGAATACTATCGATGTGCTTTTGGGTATACTGTTTAGTTAGATAGCTCCCAATCCATTGCGTCACCTTCAATGGCATATTAGTGACATATTGCAACTCTAAGCATTGTTCAGGAGAAAGCACAGACTTTAATTATTCGTCAACTCCAGCATATCTTAAATGCTGTTTCATTGCCATAAAAAAAGCTGGTATTAAGCGCAAATAAGCTGCTTTTTCCTGAGAATCTGCTAAAGTTGGCTCGGGAATTGTCATCCATATTTGTCTTGAAAGATTGCGACCAGTAAATATAGTCATACCGGCAATTTGCCAGCCTTCCCAAAATCTTTCGTAGGCTGTATTAGTCCGAAAAACTAATAGTAATCCTAAAACAATTCCCGGGATTAATCCAGTTAAAATTGGTTGGCTCAGACCTGGATATCCATTTGTGTAAAGGATGGTAATGATCGAAGCCATTACCATACTCAAAAGCACTTGGTTTTTGATATCCCGAATGACGGAACTTTTTAAATCTAGAGCTAGCTTAAACCAATTATTCCGGTCAAAATTCATACAAATTGCCTCACTGAGAATGGAACCTTTTTTACGCCTGATGGTGGAATGGACATTTACCAGCATCAGATTTCTCCTTCCAAGGATCTGGTAGATAGAAATAATTGGGTTTGAGCAAGCGATTTTCAAACTCTAAGGGGTAAACTGGCACGGTTGAACCCGATAGGGGCGGGATCAGCCAACGCCAATCTCCGTAAACATGGCGATCGCACTGTTTCTCTTCATCCACAAACTGCATAAAGGAATCGCTCAGGGTATGGTGATCTAGCATCCGTATCCCATGCAGCTTGTAAGAATGCAGCACAGCTACATTGATTTCTACTAACGCTAAATCCTTCCAAAGGCTGATGTTGTCGCTGCAATCTAAACCCATTTTTTCGGCAACAATTGGCAGCATATTGTAGCGATAAGTGTCGCTGAAATTCCGCCCGCCAATTTCCGCGCCCATATAAAAACCGTTAAATGGTGTGGGGTATTGAATACCTCCCATATCCAACATCATGTTAGAAACAGCAGGGAGCCCAAACCATTTCAGAGCCAATTCTGCAAACCACTGATGGCGAGGGTGGGAAATGGGAACTTCTAAAATAATTTCTGGGGGAATTTCAAACCATTTGGGTTCCCTTTCGCCTATTTGGATAATCAAAGGCAATACATCAAAGCGGGTTTTAGACTCTTTCGACCACCCTAACTTGATTGCCTCCTCTGTTAACTCCACATTAGCCGGATCGCCGAGAATGCTGCCATCGGGTTGACGGTAGCCTGCATAACGCAGCATTAAACTGCTCCAAATTCGGATCTGCAAATTTGGATTCAAGATCGTAATTGTCGAGCGCAAATTGCCGTTATTAGTAGCAAACTTGATGTGTTCGACTAAGGTTTCAAAAATCTCCTCCTCTGTTTGGAGATGCCTCATATCCCGCAATTGCAAACTACGCCAAAAATTGCGTCCCAGACATCGGTTACTGTTACGCCATGACAGCTTTGTCCCGTAAGCTAGTTCATCATAAGTATGTTCGTAAGTACCTGTGCGCTCAATTGATTCCTTGACTTCTTGCCAACGGGGAAGGAAAACTTCTGCTAAACCTTGTTCGAGATAGCATTGTTTGAGGAAAACTTCTGCTTCTTTGGCGACTGAGTTAATCGGTTGGACGTAAATACTGATCTGTTCGATCGGTGTAATTCCTCCCGCCAGTTGCACCGCCGGACGCTGGGATGTGGGAGTTTGAGCGTTACCGTCCTCATTCAGCTTGGAGGAGAATAATTCTTGGCGAATGGCCCGATCCACCCAACCTGCGCTCTGTAAATAGCCTCGCACCGCATCCATAAAGGGTTGGGGTCCGCACATAAAAGCAACGGTTCCTTCGGTGTAGGGATACAAACGTTGCACAATTTCAGGGGTGAGTCTGCCTGTGGAACGAGTTGCCCGAACTGTAAAGCTTAAATTAGGGTGAGTTTTTACCAGTTGCTCTAGTTCTGGGTGAAAGACTAAATCTTCAGTATGGGGAGCAGAAACATCGAGGTGAAATTTGCGGGTATCTCCTCGGTTGGCTAAAGTTCTCATCATCGCGATCGCTGGAGTTATCCCAATGCCCCCAGCAAAAAACACTACAGGATTTTCATCTTCTAAGACAAACTCACCTCTGGGTTGAGAAATGCGTAACAACGCTTCTGAATCAGCGCGATCGCACAACCAACGCGAAAATAAACCCAATTCTTCACGTTTAACTGTTATTTCGTAGGATTCTGTTTGGTCAGCGGGCGAACTCAAAGTGTAAGCGCGAGTTACCCAAGAATTATCCACTCGTCCTTGAATCAGGATATGTTGTCCCGGTTTCGAGGCAAGAACTTCTTCGTAAACTGGGCGAAACTGGAAGCGCATCATTCCTCGTCCCAAATCTTCTTTAGCCACGAGTTCGGCAACAGCCAGATTAGCCGAACCTAGCATTTCTTCGACTAAAGGCTGACAGCTACCGCAGATCATTGTTACCTGTGTTTGTTCCACAATTCCCTCTAGGGAATCAACACCTGTATCTATCAGTTCTCGCACTTTGCCACAGGTTGTTTTAGTACAGTTGCAAACGATATCGCTATCCGCCCCAGATGTTGTTACCTCCTCAATTTGCAGTTCTCCTAACTCGCGGAATAATGCCGCTTGCCAACGAGGAAAGAGTCGATCTTCAAAAAATAACTGAATTGCTAATCGCCGTCCTGTCCAGCGTCCGCGTGCCGATAAACTGGCAATCTTGCCATCTTTTAATCTTAGGACTCGTTCTCCACCGCTTTCGGAAGTATAGCGAATTTCCTCTAAATTATTTGCATCTTCATCTGCCCAATACCACTCCAGCATTTCGCCATCTAGCGATCGCTCCCCAATCAACATCCGGTCATTTGCTTGTAGCAGCCGTGTAATTAGTGCTGGTCGTCCTCCTAAAAAGCCCTCACTAATCGTTAAAATACCGCGTCCCGGGAGAATATAGAGGTTAATTAGTTCCAGAATATGTTGAGCCATCCAATCTCTCAAACCCCGAGTTTTTCGCCCTAACCATTGGGCTGATGCTTCTCCTTGCTCGGTTAATCCAGATTTACTTAATCCCACCAGCCAATCTAGTTGAGATTGGGCTGCTTTTTCATTCATTCCCCCTGCCATTGCATCGTGCAGCGCGGCGGATGTTGGTACATCAAAATAGCGAATTTCTGTCGGCAGATCTCCTAGAATTCTGTTTAAATGGGCTTCTAAACCATAGACAAATTCGTCAAAATCAATCGTGCCGTTCTCGTCTGTATCAGCCTGGTCTAAAATAGACTGAGATTCATCGTTGCTATATCCCAAATCTAATAGGTAGGGAAACAACTCTTGAGCGTCAATTTGCCCACTTTTATCAACGTCGATCGCTTCAAATCGCAAGGGCGCAAATTCTTGACCAGACATCGTTTGCTCCAGTATTGCCGAGAATTCGAGGGCAATATCAGCACCACTAAGCAAATCTGAACCTGTCAAGATTTCTGGAGGTTGGTTGTTGATTTCCCCATGCAGCCATTTAGATAACCCTTCTGCGATCGCTTCTGGCTCTAACCAAGGTAAGGTGCTATTACCAAGCGGTAAGGACAAAGTACGGCGAAACCTCAATTCCTTTTTCTGCATCAGCAAATGGGAAAATAAAGGCGGGTGACGCAAGATCAGAGTTTCGATATTTAAGTCGCACACCAGACTTTCTGCTTTAGCCAAAAAATCGCCTAGCTTGGCCTGCGCACAAGCAGCAGGTGCCACCCAGGCTAAACGACGAATACCCTTTTCTTTAGCGATTTCTATAAAGGAACGAGCGATCGATACCACCTCAGATAAGTCCGTCGGCCTGATGAAAATTACTGCCGCTTCAGCACTATCAACTTCTTCTGGTAGAATCCTTGGAGAATCCAAGCTGAAATTCAACCATTCGCCACTAACTGAGGTGGTGGTAGTCCCGTGACTCGCAAGGCGTTTGCATCCATAAACTTGAAAGCGCTCGCTCGTTACCGCCAAATCAACAAATTGCTTTGTAGGTAAATAGTTAAAATCGGACGTAAAAACCAGAATAGTTGTGGTATGCCCTGCTGGATAATTGAATGTAGAGCTAGTCATTGTCGCGTTTTTTCTCTATATATGTTGTTTTAAAGCATCCGCTTTTTTGAAGAGAATTTCTTTCAAAAGCGTGACTATTCTCAAAAGGTTTTTACTAATCAAATAGACCCGTTAAATCTTTTTTGTCAGCATGAATACGAGCGCTGCATCCTTTATATTTGGGTCGGATTTGTGCCACCAATTACTAATTACTTTATCTATTCTTTTTCCTTAGTGTATTAATATCTGTCAATTGGAAAGTTACTGCTGTATAATACACTACACTTTAGTTCAAAATTTATACAAAGAGAATTTCCCAAGTAGATGTTAAACAGATAGTTCGTCTGAGTTTATGGTAAAAAAGTAGCTTTAGACAGAAAACATGGTAGTTGAGCAACTGGAAACCTCATATTTTAATTGATATAATTCTTACTTATCTCCTGATATCCAGAAGAACCAAACAGAGTCCATAGTGTTAACAATGTTTTACAAATACAGGTAAACGACCTTCTAGTCGCACGTCTATATTATTGCCCTGGCTGTTCTATTCGATACCGCCAGTTGATACGATTCGGATCGAGAGCTTGGCTCTTTTGATCGGGACTGTAGAATTCTAGTAATCCTTGTATGCCCTTCTTACATGGTTATTCCACAGCCTTAAGATTCCATCCCCGCTCTTGGCGCTCGAGTTCAGCCATGATTACTGTTGTCTCAACCGAGTAACTGTCTGGAAGATTGTACGGGAGAATTTCTCCGTTAGTCTTTTGATTAACTAAGCAGACAAAGGTTATTGTAAAAAATCAAATGGGATTCAGAAATTAGCTTGTCGTTAGCACCTAACAGGAATGCGAACACATCTAAATCAAAATCCTCATCGCTATCTGTACACCCATTATCCCATCGCCGAAAACAAACATTTGTGAAACACTTGGTGCTGCGTCGTTAAGTGAGACACCTTGTCGTTTAGCAAATAAAATTGCCAGGATATAATTTATACATAAAAATTAATACACAAAGATTTTAAGACCGATTCAGGACGATCGATAATCACCTACATAATTCCTGATAAATTTTAATTTTTATACATATTGCGATAACGCTTGCAGAGAAACGACTACATATATTTTTTAGCAAAAACTCCCAGCTTCCAGCTATAGGTGGGATGGGCCAGCTATATATAGCCTTTCTCAGATAGATGAGGTACAAGTTTAGATTTTAGATTTTAGATTTTAGATTTTAGATTGGGGAATTGGGGAATTGTTAATTAATTGGTGAATACCTCATCTTTCCGAGAACCGCTATAGCTATGGTAACTTTGAGTCATTATTGTTGCTTTCAATATTTTGTTGAAAGCTTTGAGGCATACATCCAAATCGGGAGAACTTGCAGCTTACCAGATGATGCCATACACAGTAGGTTTGGGTGTATTCCTGAATTTATTGGGTTATATGTATCTGCTTGAGGATCGGCAAGCTGATATGATCAAACTGCTTTTGTCCATTCATAAATTCGCGGAGATTTGCAATTACTGCTTGTTTGATTTCCTCTGCAGATTTGTGCCAAAGTTGACTCACGAGCGCGCAGAGTAGCTCCAATCCATACTGGGCCCTGTCCATGTTCTTGGCTTCTGTAATGCCATCGGTATAGAGGACAATGCCATTGCCTGGATGCAGATCGAGCACAGTGCGATCGATGAAATCGCTGATATTTTCATCCAGGGCAATGGGCAGTCCTAAATCGATCGTGTCGATCCGTTCCACCAGTCAACCGACGCGGACGAGTATGGTTTTTTCATGCTGTCGGCTGATGCTGACTTTGCCATCG
Source organism: Microcoleus sp. AR_TQ3_B6 (assembly GCF_036702785.1). NCBI lineage: Bacteria > Bacillati > Cyanobacteriota > Cyanophyceae > Oscillatoriales > Microcoleaceae > Microcoleus > Microcoleus sp. AR_TQ3_B6. The sequence goes on from NZ_JAUBVJ010000003.1 coordinate 85,913, forward strand.
GTGTAGTTGAGAGTTGCCAGAGTGAGGTTGCGGTCAATGTTCATCCGCAGCACGTTCTTGTAGAGGGTGCGATTCAGGGTATAGAGAAAGCGAACCGGCTCGGTTTCTCGCATTTCGTGCACTGTGAAACCTCGCATTACCCGTTAGCCTGTAATTCCCCCAAACGAGCCAACACTTCTTTAGAATGAATCGCCGGATTCACCTTCACAAAAGTTTCCCGCAAAATGCCTTCAGGGTCAATAATAAAACTGTGTCGCGCGGAAATAAAACTCATCCAAGAACCGTAAGCTTTACTCACTTTACCGTCGGTATCAGCTAACAGCGGAAACTTCAAACCTTCCGAATCGCAAAATTCCGCGTGGGAGTTGACATCATCAGCGCTAATGCCGATAATTTGAGTATTTTTTGCCAAGTATTTCGGCAAGTCTTGCTGAAATCGACGCGCTTCGATCGTACATCCCGAGGTAAAGTCTTTCGGATAAAAATAGACTACCAGCCACTTACCGCGAAAATCCGACAGGGAGACTTGTCCGTCGCCGCTGTTTGTCGGCAAACTAAAATCCGGTGCGGCTTGATTCACCTGCGGAAGCTTGCCGCCGAGGGCAAATGCAGGTGCGGCAAAATTGAAAGTTAGAAAAGCTAGACAAATTGCCAATAAAGTGCTAAACAACTGGCGGCGGGAGATCATAAATTTAGAAGTAGAACTGTACTTAACACAAGTTTACAGTTTTCTGATTAAATGGGTAGGGGCAATTTGTGGATTGTTCCTAAAACTCAAATATCACTCACTCAAATAGCAATTTATCTATGAGCGCTGCACTCCCGTTACCAGGCAAAGCTATAGTAGTTCAGGTAATTAACGGTCAACCCGTTACGATCGAAGTCGATGGTACTAATGCGCCTATTACTGCTGGCAATTTTGTTGACTTAGTTGAACGCGGCGTTTACGACGGGGTGATGTTTCACCGAGTTGTGCGCCAGCCCAGTCCTTTTGTGGTGCAAGGAGGCGATCCGCGCAGCAGAGATACGACAATTCCGGCAAGTCAATTGGGAGCGGGTAGTTTTATTGACCCGGATACCAATCAGGCGCGTTTGATTCCTTTGGAAATTAAGCCGCAAGGGGCCGCGCAACCTGTTTACAACCAAGTTGTAACTCAGACGCCGCAGTTGCAGCACACTCGCGGCGCCGTGGCAATGGCTCGTTCTAGTGCTTTGAATTCGGCTTCTTCGCAGTTTTATTTTGCTTTAGACAACTTGCCGTCTTTAAACGGCAATTATGCTGTTTTTGGCAACGTTATTCAAGGTTTTGAAACGGTTAATGCGGTGCAGCAGGGCGATCGCATTTCGACTGCAAAAGTCGTTGGAGGAATCGTCCCCAGCCGGGTTTCTAGCATAATTAGCGATGTTAATGTCCTCAACGATTTCGTTAACAGTACCAATTTCGTAAATCTATCTTTGCGATCGCTCAGATTGGCAAACACCCCCAACAACTATCAAGTCACTTCCCAAGACTCTCAGCAAAATCCCAGCGGTGTAGTGGGAGGTAGCGCAAACGATCGCATCCTGGGTTCACCCACGGATGATGCAATTAACGGCAGCCAAGGCAACGATACCCTCACGGGCGAAGCTGGCGACGACTTTCTCAGAGGTGGCAAAGGTAACGACTCCATTAGCGGAGGTGTTGGCAACGATATTATCAACGGAAATCTCGGCGACGATAATCTCAATGGCGATGCTGGTAACGACTTTTTGCGAGGCGGCAGAGGAAACGATGTTTTAATCGGCGGTGATGGTAACGATGTTTTAGTAGGCGATATTGGCAGCGATAGTCTCACTGGTGGCGCAGGTGCAGATACTTTTGTTCTGAGCACAGGCGAAAATCTGGCTTTAGATGCGGCGAGCGATATTATTGTTGATTTTAGGCCGTCCGAGGGCGATCGCATTGGCTTGACCAGCAATTTATCCAACACCTCATTCACCCAATCAGGCAGCAACACACTCATTCAATTTGGAGGAGTTACTTTGGCTGTCGTTCAAAATGCCGCCCCCGCAGCAGTTCAAAACGCCGCCTTTGCAATTACCTCTCCTGGTCCTTTCGTTGTCAATAACTTGCCCACCGGAGACGCCGCCTTGAGAATTGGCTAACTTTCACAAGACTGACGCAATAATTATAGGTGTAGGGTGCTCTTCGGTGCACCTTACCCGCTCGTCAATTGCCAAATGCCAATTCCCCATTCCCCATTCCCAAATTTAACTAATACCATAGCTGTCTAATTCTAGAAACCGCTTCTCGATACTCATCTATTTTCCCCTGCAGCTTAAAAAGCCCTGCCGCCTTCTGAAAATCCTCAAATGCTCCCTGAACCTTTCTCAATTTATATCTAGTCACTCCTCGGTTGAAATAAGCTTTAGCAAAATCGCGATCGAGGCGAATTGCTGACTCAAAGTCAGCCAGTGCTGCGAGGGAATTTTCCATTTGCAGGCGGATAGCACCTCGATTAAAGTAAGCTTGGGCTAAATTGGGGTTGAGCAGCAGTGCTGAGTTGTAATCCGCGATCGCCGCAGTATAATCTTTTAAACGAGTCAGCATAAACCCCCGATTGCTGTAATACTTGGCTCGGTAAGGATTGAGTTCGATGGCTTTAGTTAAATCTTCCAGCGCAGATTGTTTGTCGCCTAATTTGTAGCGGGCCACACCGCGATCGTTGTAAGCTGGCGCGAATTTCGGATTAATGTTAATTGTGGCAGTAAAATTTTTAATCGCACCGTGCAAGTCTTGTTGTTCAAGATTTTTTAAACCCTGAGCGTAAATTTTTTGGGTACTAACTTTTAAATTTGCCTCTTGTCGGGATTCCGCTTGCTCGCCCGAAAATACTTTGCCTACCATATTAGCAAATCCCAAAGATTCCATTGAATTGAAAAGAGTTGTCACAACTAATTGGCTCGGGAGAAGGGGAATAGTAGGCATGGCAGTAGTGGTGCTCAACTGTATGATGTTATTTTCGTCCATACTTGAGCTATTCAGAGTGATATCCGTGCTCTCAGGAATGTGATAAGTTTGATCGGATTTGGTGATACTGCGACCTTGACTTGTGTGATGAAACTTGGGCTTAGTTAGTGAGAACGATCGCAACTAAGAAAAATTGCCTCTACAACCAGCTAAATATAAGGTTTTCCGGCTATGTAGGGGGTTTCTTCCGAACCATATTGAGAAGTTCCTACCAGGATTGTTTGGAGGTAGGTCTTGCAGCCTCGTCAGCAACTGCCCGCCGCCAGTGTTACGCGGTAGGGATATTAGGGATATTGCACTGGCCGGGGGGGCGATCGAACTTGTGGCTATCTTGGACCCGGTTTTAACGAAAAATCTTAGTTTGGGAGCGAGGCATCTGTGAAGCTACCGGCTTTCTAGCTCAAAGCGCCTCTAAGACTGCCCGAGTTAAGTTGGTGCCGCAGCCAACCCCCGATGAACATTTAACTAATATTTTTAAGTGAATTTGCGGAGGAAAGTTGCATGTTGTTTGCTATGCTTTGATTATACATCAAAAATCTATTGTGCAAATTAGTGTCAATGAAAAGACTTCTGACATTGAAAACTTTCTTCGCGGCAGTGTTGGCGATCGTCCTGTTCACTCTTCACTTAACTCCTCCTGTGCTGGCAGCGAATACGGAGGATTTGAGTCAGCTCTTAAAAGAGAATTGGTGCGTCAGCTTTCTGTGGAAGCAGTGCGATTTGATCGCTGTCGATTTGCGGGGAGCTAATCTCCAAGAAGCCAATTTGAGCGGCGCTAATTTGTCCGGGGCCAATTTGTCTGGTGCTAATTTAAAGAATGCTGACCTTTCTGACGCCGATCTCAGAGGCGCTAATTTAGCAAATGCTGATATTTTGGGGACGGATCTCAGTCGAGCAAATTTGACAGGAGCTAATTTCAAGTCCACGAGATTGTGGGATGCTAATCTGACTTTGGCAAATCTGAGTCGCGCCAATTTACAAAATGCTAATTTGTTAGATTCTCGACTTTGGGGAAGCAATCTCGCAGAAGCTAATTTAACTGATGCGACGCTGCACGGTGCTGACTTGCAATATGCTAATTTGGCAGCCACTAATTTGACAAATGCTGACTTGGAGAGCTTCTTTTTTCGAGGTGCCAAACAAGTCACCAATTTGAGCAATGCTAATTTAGAAGGCGCTACTTTAACGGGAGCCAATCTCAGAGGTGCAGTGCTGACAGGGGCAATAATGCCAGACGGTTCTATTAATGAAGAAATTGGCTTTAATTTAAACTAAAGTTAAATTAAAGTCTGTCTGAATAAGGTCAATAACAGGCTTTCGGGCCAGCTTCACAATTAATGAATTATCTGGTGTAATAGGCTGGGCCCGTTGCAAACCGCTTGTTGAAAATGTTGTCAAGATATCAATTTAAACCGGGGTGCCATCTACCTTTCAACTCCCAACCAGTCAAGCTCGCTAAAATCTTAAATCTCAAACCGAACCTGCGCGGATCTGTTACAATTTTCAACAGAGCCAGAACAGCACCGAGCCTGACCTCATCGGTCTAGAGATACAAGCCCCCGACTCCTGTGGTCAAGAGCAAAAAAATTAGATATTTAGTTTAAGCTCCCAGATTCATCTGTAGAGTCAATTCTTTAATCTAAAATCGGCGGTGGAGAGAAAAAAATAGATATTTAGTTTAAACTCCCAGATTACTCGGTGCAGTCAATTCTTTAATCTAAAATCTCCAATCGACTGTGGAGTCAATTCTAAAATCTAAAATCTAAAATCTAAAATCGACTGATGGAAACCCTGCAAACCCAACTTTACGAACTCGCACAATTTGCTAATAATTTAGTAAATACTCAACTGACACACCTCAGTTTAGTCAGCGTCGGAGTCATCTTTCTGGCAGGCTTGCTAACGAGCTTAACGCCCTGTATGCTTTCAATGTTGCCGATCACGATCGGCTATATCGGCGGATACGAAGCAAAAAGCCGCGTGCAAGCCGCCGCCCAGTCGGCGTGGTTTTCCCTGGGATTGGCTACAACCCTTGCGGGTTTAGGTATTTTAGCATCATTTGCCGGACAAGTTTACGGCAAAATTGGGCTGGGTTTGCCGATTGTTGTCAGCATTATCGCTATTCTCATGGGGCTGAATTTACTCGAAGCTTTACCCTTGCAAATGCCCTCTTTCGACTCTGTGGGGTGGGTTCCGAAAGATTTACCTGCGGGGGTTCGATCGTACTTATTGGGCTTAACTTTTGGTTTAGTAGCCTCTCCCTGCAGCACGCCGGTTTTAGCTACACTCTTAGCTTGGGTTTCCAAAACGGGAGATACAGTTTTAGGTGGTTTATTGCTGCTGTTTTACGCTGCTGGGTACGTCGCTCCGCTAATAATAGCAGGTACTTTTACTGCCAGTATTAAAAAGTTGTTAGAGTTGCGTCGGTGGTCGAGTTGGATTACGCCTGTTAGTGGCGTTTTGCTAGTAGGATTTGGCGTTTTATCCCTGCTTTCCCGGATACTTCCCGCGTAAGTTTCGTGGTAAGAACTTCAGTCCTTATTTAGAGATATAGCAATCACTACGGAATGCGTGAATTAAGTTTTTTTTAAACGAACCGCGAAGACGCGAAAAACACGAAGGAAGAAAGAAAAGAGAAAGACTTCTAAATTGATTTAGACTTGCTCGAAAAAATAATATTTTCTTCATCTTTTTTTGTTGTTCCCTCTTCCTTCTTCCTTCTTCCCTCTTCCTTCTTCCTTCTGCCTTTTTTCTTCATAATTACCAATGACATCAAAAGACGTATTTCTCTCAAAGCTCTCAAACTGGGCGACTGCTCCTCAAAGGTTTTTTAAGCGAGAAATCTTGCCGATGCTAGCAGATTTGCGACTGGCAATTATCTTGCTGCTGGCGATCGCATTTTTCAGCATTTCCGGCACTGTCATCGAACAAGGCCAATCCGTACCCTTTTACCAATCTAACTATCCAGAACACCCCGCTTTGTTCGGCTTCCTAACTTGGAAAGTTGTCATAATTGCAGGACTAGACCACGTATACCGCACTTGGTGGTTTTTGTCAATCCTAATTTTGTTCGGCAGCAGCTTAACAGCTTGTACATTTACCAGACAATTTCCCGCATTAAAAGCCGCCCGCCGCTGGAAATTTTATGAAGAACCAAAGCAGTTTGAAAAATTAGCTCTCAGTGCGGAATTAGAAACAGTTGGTTTAACTTCGTTAGAACAACTTTTGCAGCAAAAAAACTACCGCATATTTCGAGAAGGCGAAAAAGTTTATGCTCGTAAGGGCATAATTGGCAAAGTCGGCCCGATTATTGTTCACGCCAGTATGCTAATTATTTTAGCTGGGTCGATGTGGGGCGCGATGACTGGGTTTCTCGCTCAAGAAATTGTTCCGAGTGGCGAAACATTTGAGGTGCAGAATATCCTGGATGCGGGACCTTGGGCCCGGCCGCAAATACCGAAGGATTGGTCGATGCGAGTTAATCGGTTCTGGATCGATTATAGTCCGAGCGGTGCGATCGACCAATTTTACTCTGACCTGTCAGTTTTGGACAAAACAGGCCAAGAGGTCGATCGCAAAACTATTCACGTTAACGAGCCCCTCAGATACCGGGGAGTTACTTTTTATCAAGCAGATTGGGCAATAGCTGCCGTGCGAGTTCGCCTCAACAAAAGCCCGGTTTTAGAATTGCCGATGGCTTTGTTAGACACTCAAGGTAAAGGCAGAATTTGGGGAGCTTGGATTCCGACAAAACCCGATTTGAGTGCAGGAGTTTCTCTGCTAGCAAAAGACTTGCAAGGCACAATGTTAATCTACGGTACCGATGGCAAATTGTTAACTACAGTGCGCGCCGGCACAGCGGCTGAAGTTAACGGAGTGATGCTGGCAATTGACGAAGTTGTAGGCGCTACGGGATTGCAAATTAAAGCCGATCCGGGTATTCCGATCGTTTATACTGGCTTCGGGTTGCTGATGCTCAGCGTGCTGATGAGCTATCTGTCTCACTCGCAAATTTGGGCTTTGGAAACAGATGGCAAACTCTACGTCGGCGGGCGCACGAATCGCGCTCAGGTGAGTTTTGAAAGAGAAGTTGTGGAGATTTTGGACAGGTTGGCAGAATCGAAAACAGCAGAGGAAAAAAGTGCGATTACTGAGACTTCTCTAGCTAATCAAAACTAATGATAGGGTGGGCAACGCCCACCTTACAAATTAGGCTACTGAGAAAGGCTATATAGTGAAATTATGACACACCGATCGCCGAGGCGTAGCTTTGTGTTATGCATCCTACAAGGCTAATTTATTTTTTCAAACTCGAAATCGAATTTCTGTAACTCTTTATGATAATCCCTCAAATACATCTGCACTAAGTTTTTTCTCGCTGCTTTGTCCCAAGTTTTTAAGCCATGATCGGAAAATGGTAAAACAAGGTTATGGGTAATTGCTGCCAAGTTTTGAAATTGCTGACTCAGATCTCTACATTCTAGAGGTGCTGAACCCATATCAGTTGCCTCAAAATAAAGTTTTGTGACTTGTGACTCAAAACTTGACATCAAACTCATGTATCTTGCCTCATCTATTTCTCCTGAGTTATATTGATTGATTACATTTTCGATCTGAGTGACAATCTCCCTAATTGGATCTGCAAGTTTCATCATTAAATCTAAGAATTTTTCCTTCGGTAACTCATACAATCTGCTTATCCTAGATCTTTCTTGACAGTCTTCATTCCATTTTACAACTATATCTCCATCAATTGTTTCTCCATCTAGCTGTATGGGGGCAGGAGATAATTTTTTACTAATCCATTGAGTCATGCAAATCCAATTTGCTCTGTGGCAATCTTCTGGCGACAAATACAAATAAATCCAGATTACATGAGCTTGTGTGTTGCGCCATCTTTCTTCACGTTGTTTGTTTATATAATATTCTCTGTTTTTTAATTTATTAGTAAGGTCTTTGATAACTTGAATAATATCATCCTTCGTGAATTCTCGGTTCAAAAGTATGTGCGCAGCATATCTTTTTGCTTGGCCATGACTCTTATCCTGTAAAGATAATTCCGTATATTCACGAGGAGAAATTATTTTTTGGCTCCACTTTTTGAGTTGTTCGAGAGCCTGAAAGTTGACTTTTCGATCCAGCGGTATTAATAATTTCCACCCTTGTTTAGTTCTTTGAACAGTATTATTGTTGACAGCTTGCCAATAGGCAGTCCTCTCACTGTGTTTATACAAGACAACAATCACAGGTAGAGAGTGATTTTGCCAATATTCTAAATGCTCGTTATTGCCACGAAAAATGATATTATTCCCATTCTTTTCTTTAAACCAGCTATCTCCTGATTTGATTTGCAAGGCAATTAGCTTTCCTGTTGCTTGCTCTTTTTCAATAAATTCAACATGGGCATCGATACCATAATCTTCTATCGGTTGTTCGCGAAAAATACAGCCTAAGTCTTCAAAAATTAGTTGTGTGCCAGCTATACCAATTCTTGCAGTTCTAGAGCTTAGAGGAGATTGCATTGTTCTAACTTTAAATGGCTTCTACAATACTTATTTTAGCCCGCTCGGATGATATGGTGGGCAAGTGACACGCTCTAGCTCAACTTAATCCTCTCCAAGCTAACGCTGCCCACCCTACGATAACGAACAAAAAACCCGGTTTCTGTGAGTGAGGTTAAAAATTCTAATTTGATTGGGCTCTGCCTGCTACTTGTGATGCGACACCTCAATCACAGTGTGCACGTTCCCCCGCGGCGAGAAATCGCCCTTAATTGTTGCTTCTAGGGGCGCGCAAGCTGCCACAAAATCGTCTAAAATTTGATTGATCGATTCTTCATGAGAAATGTAGCGATCGCGATAACTGTTAATATACAGTTTGAGCGCCTTCAACTCCACCACCCGCTCGTCGGGTACGTAAGTAACGTGAATTGTCGCAAAATCTGGATAGCCAGAAAACGGACACTTGCAAGTAAACTCCGGCAAAGTAATGTTAATCGAGTAGCGCCGCCCGACTCGCGGATTTGGGAAAGTAATTAACTCCCCCTCCAAAATCTGGCGTTCGCCGTATTTCATTTCCTCGGTGCTTGACTTTTGGGACATAGTTTCTTCGGCTGCGTAGTTGTTCATAGCGATCGACAAAAAAGTTGTAACATCTAATTAAATTTACTATAAATATCTGTAACAAATATCTTGACAAATTGTGTTGCGATCGATCTAATTGCAAATACTCTCAGGCTAAACTAAAAAAGTTCACCCTCTCCATCTACAATTATGCAAAATACTACCTTACCTGACAATACTTCCCCTGAAAACTCAAATACTTACTCTCCATCGGTACCGATTTCCCTCTATCGAGAAGTCACGGCCGAGCTGCAAGCAGCCCAAGCGATGCTCGACTCCCTCAAAACCCACAATCAGCAATTAGTCCAACAAAATCAACAACTGCGGCGAGAAGTAGAAACAGTAGTTCAAGTCTCCCAACAGCTACAGCAAGTAGTCAACTCGGCTCAGAGCGTCACCCAGACAGGAATGCCTCAAATGCCGTCAGTCAAATTCAATTTCAGTGTGGAACCCGAGCCAAGAGCACCTGCAACCTCAGAGACTAACTCTGCCTTACCTCCAGCACCCCCCGCCCCTCAGACAGTAGCCTTCCCTTTTCCCCTACCGGAACCGGAGCCAACAGCCCCCTCGATGCCGCAGCCACTTCCAGAACAATTATTTACAGAGGTGCCGTCCATTCCTTACCGTTTGCGCTCTAAACCAAAAAAAGCCTCAGACTTAAGCGGATTGTGGTTGGCCATCGCGATTTTTCTGATTGTCATTGCAGCTTTCGGCGCAGGTTATTTAGTTGTCCGCCCTTTATTAATCAAAAAGTAAATTCCAACAAGAATCCCACGGCTCGATCCGTGGGATTTTAAACAAAACCTAGCATAAAATGTTCAAAGTTACGCTAATTGGCTATCATCCTCTGGCGGCAATCGTTTCTACTGAACGAGGCGCATACTGCTCTTCACAAGCAGAACCTACGATGCCCACCCCTGGATCGAAACCGCGCGTGAACTCAGTGAGTTTTACCTGTTTAGCTTCCAAAGCTGTCTGTAGCACCTTCATGGCTCGGTGAGGGTCGCCGGCTCCGCAGAAAAATAAGTCTGCAGCAAAATAACCGTGTTCAGGCCAAGTATGGATTGCTATATGAGACTCGGCCAAAGTAGCAGTAGCCGTCACTCCGTGAGGACTAAACTGGTGGACGCACAAATCGATGAGAGTAGCTCCTCCGGCTTCGATCGCATCGAGTATGGCGCGGCGGATACGTTCAGGATCGTTGAGCACGTCTCCAGGAGACTGCCAAGCATCAGCGACCAGATGGGTTCCCAATTGTTTCATTCTGCGGGGTTTTACCTCTAACTCATAATGTCTCAAACCTTCTTACATTAGCACCCTGTCCAAAATTTTGCAAGTATCTTTCGCAAAGAAAGATGAAGATTACCAGAAGTACGTTTGACAACCGCTGGCGATCTGCTGGGGTAGAACATTCTCACAGGCAGATACCACTAATGGAAGAAGTGTTATTTCAGCGCTGCCTTGTTCTTCTCAAATAACCTTCTTTGATTAAAGCAATCTCTTGTTTTCATTGACGAGAAAAAAACCAAAGCTCGATCGTTCCGGCTGTGGCGGAATTGATATGATATCCAAATGCCACAGATGGACGGCTATGCTCTCATGCGTAAAATTCGCCAACTCCAAGGACGATCGCCCGGCGGGCAGATTCCGGCGATCGCTCTGGCAGCCTATGCTGGAAAAGTTGACCAGCAACGGGCGAGATCCGCTGGGTTTCTGGCGTCACCTAGCTAAACCGGCCCGACCAGCAGACCGAGTGAAGATCGTTGCCCGTTTCTGTGGGCCCAATGGAAAGACAAGCGCATGATCGAGCAGTATCAACTCGTTGAACAGATTTTTGCAGGCAATAGCGAGATGGCGAGGCTGATGCGATCGCACGATTGGTCGCTTTCGGCTCTTGGTGCCGTTGAAACCTGGCCTCAAAGCTTGAAAACCGCGATTCGGATCATCTTAGGCTCTCGCTACCCCATGTTTGTCTGGTGGGGACAGCAGATGACCAAGTTTTATAACGATGCTTACATTCCTGTCCTCGGCAAGCGACATCCGCAAGCACTAGGTCAGCCTGCCTCACGGGTATGGGCTGAAATCTGGGACACCCTAGGGCCCCAAGCAGAAGCGGTTTTGAACCAGGGACAATCGACGTGGAATCAAGAATTGCTTCTGGTAATGGAACGCAACGGGTACACAGAGGAAACCTACTTTACCTTTTCCTACAGTCCGGTGGCGAATGATGATGGTCCAGTGGGGGGCGTTTTCTGCGCCTGTAGCGAGGACACTCAGCGCGTGTTGAGCGATCGTCGGTTGGCAACGCTGCGCGAATTAGCAGCAGAAACAGTTACTGCCAAAACGCAAGAAGCAGCTTGCGAGATTTCCGCCACCGTATTGACCAATAACGCCTATGACATCCCGTTTGCGCTGTTTTATCTGCTCGATGGCGAAAGCGAGATCGCACGACTCGCGGGTACAACCAGGTTAGCAGCCGGAACCCTTGCTTCTTGTGAGGCGATCGAGCTTACATCCGCTCAAAAGTGTCAGTGGCAATTGAAGCTTGTCATCGAGACGGGCGAAAGCAGAATCATTGAAGATTTGGAGGCGCAATTTGGACTTTTACCGGGCGGCGCCTGGTCCCAATCTCCTCATCAAGCGGTAGTTCTACCACTAGCTCGATCGGGAGAAACCTTCGGGTTCCTGATTGCTGGAGTGAGTCCGCTGAGAACGTTTGATGATGATTACAAAGGTTTTTTTGACTTGATCGCAGGGCAGGTGACAACAGCGATCGCCAACGCGATCGCCTATGAAGCCGAACGCAAACGCGCCGAAGCACTGGCAGAACTCGATCGCGCCAAAACTACCTTTTTTAGCAATGTTTCGCACGAATTCCGCACGCCACTCACCTTGATGCTGTCGCCGTTGGAAGAAACGATCGCGAATTTGGATGGAACAATTCCACCTCAAGAACGCGAACAATTACAGTTGGTGCAGCGGAATGGAATGCGACTGCTCAAACTCGTCAATAGCTTGCTCGATTTCTCACGCATCGAAGCAGGTCGAGTCCAAGCAGCTTATGAACCTGTAGATTTGGCAACCTATACGGCAGAACTTGCCAGCACATTTCGATCGCTGATTGAACGGGCCCGAATGTCGCTGATAGTTGACTGTCCCACCTTGCCCGAAGCGATTTATGTCGATCGCGAAATGTGGGAAAAAATCGTTCTCAATCTCTTATCAAATGCTTTTAAGTTTACCTTAGCAGGGACAATTACTGTTCGATTGCAGTGCGTCGAAAATTGTGTTGAATTAACGGTTTCAGATACAGGAGTCGGTATTCCCTCCGAAGAACTGCCGCATTTATTTGAGCGGTTTCATCGAATCAAAAATTCTCAAGGGCGGAGTTTTGAAGGCTCCGGCATTGGGCTGTCGCTGGTGCAAGAACTCGTCAAAATACATGGGGGAGCGATCGATGTCAGCAGCACTTTTGGGCAGGGAAGTTGCTTTAGGGTGACGATTCCCACCGGAACAGCTCATCTGCCGCCGGAGCCCATTGGCGCCAGTCGCACTTTAGCATCAACGGCGTTAGGCGCGATGCCATATATCGAAGAAGCTCAACGCTGGTTGCCAGAAGGAAGAAGCTACCAATGCCCGATGCCCGATGCCCAATGCCCAATGCCCGATGCCCGATGCCCGATGCCCGATGCCCAATGCCCGATGCCCGATATCTTATTGGCCGATGATAACGCTGATATGCGCGATTATATTCGGCGACTCCTGAGCGGTTCTTATATTGTTCAAACCGTCGCCGATGGTCTTGCCGCATTGACTGCCATTGAGAAAAATCCACCCGATTTGGTATTGACAGATGTGATGATGCCGGGGATGGATGGGTTTGAGTTGTTGCGATCGCTGCGTTCTAATCCCGCCACCCAAGACATTCCGATCATTCTCTTATCAGCCCGCGCCGGCGAAGAAGCGCGTATTGAAGGACTCGCAGCCGGAGCCGATGACTATCTGATTAAACCATTCTCGGCGCGTGAACTGCTGGCAAGGGTAGAAGCAAGTTTGAAGCTGGCACGGCTGCGACAGGAAGCAACAATGCGAGAGCGAACCCTTCTGGGGCGCGTAACCGATGCGTTTATGGCAATGGATCTCGACTTTCGCTTCACCTACGCCAACCAAGCCGCACAACGAGTGTCGCGAACTCCCCTAGAAGCAATGCTGGGCAAAACGATGTGGGAAGCCTTCCCAGGCACGATCGGCACTCAGTTTGAATTCCAGTATCGCCGATCGCTCAGCGAGCAAATCGCGGTGGACTTTGAGGAATATTATGCTCCGTTTGATTTGTGGGTTGAGGTTCACGTTTATCCTTCACCGACGGGGCTGTCTCTTTTCTTCCGGGATATCAACGATCGCAAAAAAATTGAGCAGGAACGGGAACGGTTTCTTGCCGTCGGTTCAGATTTGCAAGCGATTGCGGGCATAAACGGGTATTTCCACTGGATCAGCCCCACCTTTGAACGAACCCTCGGCTGGACACCAGACGAAATGACATCCCGCCCCTGGACTGAGTTTTTACACCCGGACGACCTGGGAACCTCCACTGCAGAAGCCGACAGTCTGTTCTCCAGTAACGAAATCTTTACGTTTGAAAACCGTTTTCGGCACAAAGATGGCTCCTACCGCTGGTTTCTCTGGAACGCCCAGCCTTACCCAGAAGAACAAGTGATTTACGCCGCTGCAGTTGACATCACCGATCGCGTGCGCGTCGAAAACGAGCGCCAACGGGCGGAAGCAGCCTTGCGTGAAACCGAGGAGCACAGCCGGAATATTCTAGAGAGCATTGGTGAAGCATTCTTTGCCCTGGATGAGAACTGGCGGTTCACCTACGTCAATCAATTTGCCGAAAAACTGCTCGATCGCATTCCGGGTGATTTGATTGGCAAGAATTTATGGGAAGAATACTCAGGGTTCATTGGTAGCGAGTTTGAGCCGCTCTATTGGACCGCCATGGGCGATCGCGTGGCTGGGTCACTGACGGCGTTTTATCCCGACCACGATCGTTGGTACGAAGTCCGCACCTACCCTGCCGCACATGGAATCACCGTTTATTTTAAGAATGTCACCGAGCAAATTCAAGCCGAAGCAGCCCTGCGCCAAACGTCCGCCGAACTCGAACGGCAACTGCAAAAGTTCAACGCCTTTAAGTCTTCGGTGCCGGACTTTATTTATACATTCGATTTGTCGGGGCGGTTCATTGATGTCAACAAGCCGTTCCTCGACGTTTTGCAAAAATCCTTCGCTGAAGTCATTGGCAAAAACTTTTTTGAATTAGATTACCCCGTAGATTTAGCCGCCAAACTGCAAAATCAGATTCACAAAGTGATTCAGACGCGCCAACCGCTTAAGGATGAAACGCCATACACCAGCGCGTTGGCTACAAGAGCTTACGAGTATATTTTTGTGCCGGTTTTTGATGCAGAGGGTGCTGTGGAAATGGTAGCGGGTGTAACGCGCGACATCACCGATCGCAAGCAAGCCGAAGCTGAACGCGAGAAGCTTCTGCAACAAGAGCAAGCGGCACGAGAAGCCGCCGAAACCGCCAACCGCATCAAAGATGAGTTTTTGGCGGTGCTGTCTCACGAGTTGCGATCGCCCCTCAACCCCATTCTCGGCTGGTCGAAGCTGTTGCAGCAAAACAAACTCGGCGCTGCAAAAACCGCTAGCGCCCTTGCCTCGATCGAACGCAACGCCCTACTCCAGTCACAACTGATTGATGACCTGCTCGACATCTCCCGCATTCTGAGCGGCAAACTGAGCTTGAATCGGATGTCCGTTGATTTGAATATGGTGATTTCAGCCGCCTTGGAAACCGTTCGACTAGCAGCCGAAGCCAAGTCACTGCAAATGGAAACAACCTTTTCACCCGGCATCGGAATGGTAATGGGCGATTCCGGGCGTTTGCAGCAAGTAATCTGGAATCTTTTATCCAATGCCGTGAAATTCACCCCTGGTGGCGGGCAAATTAGCGTTAGGTTAACCCAAACTGGAAGTTATGCCCAGATTCTGGTCACCGATACAGGAAAAGGCATCAATCCTGAGTTTCTGCCTTATGTGTTTGAGCATTTTCGGCAAGAAGATGGAGCGATAACTCGTAAATTTGGGGGTTTGGGATTGGGGCTGGCAATCGCGCGTCAAATTGTGGAACTGCACGGCGGCAAAATTTGGGTTGAGAGTAGGGGTGAAGGACAGGGAGCCAGCTTCACTGTGGAAATTCCCCTCTTGCATACCGCGAATCCGGTGGCAGAAGTTGTCGGCCGGGCCCAAGCTCGATCGGACGAGATTCATCTGGCCTGTGTGCGGGTGTTGGTTGTGGATGATGAACGCGATTCACGGGAGTTTGTGGCGTTTGTAGCCCAACAAGCCGAAGCCGAAGTGACTGCAGTTGGATCTGCGATCGAGGCACTGCACCTGCTCTCAACCACACCCTTCGATATCCTCCTGTGCGACATCGGAATGCCAGATATGGATGGCTATATGCTACTGCGGCAAGTGAGAGGTCTACCACCAGAGCAGGGCGGGCAAATTCCGGCGATCGCCCTGACTGCCTATGCTGGAGAGTTTAATCAGAAACAAGCTCTTGCTGCTGGGTTTCAACGTCATCTTGCAAAACCTGTCGAACCCAATGAGTTAGTCAAAGCAATCGTGACATTGCTCAGCAGACTGCATCGCTGACTCCGAATTTTAATAGATTGTCGGCGATCGTCCATTATAGTTACTGAAACCCGCCCCTACCTTTACCCAGATTTTGTAGGGGCGGGTTTCACCAACAATATCTAACTCTCACCAAAAATCTATATAAACCCGCCCCCCACAACTCTTTAATCCTGAATTATATCAAATCCGTTAGCATCGGAATAGTAAATTTGAGTCACCAGTCAACAGTCAACAGTCAACAGTCAACAGTCAACATCATTCCGGTCTAACCGGAAATGATATTATTTCTTGTTAAAAGTTTTGAGTTTTGAATTAAAGATTCTTTAACTTAAAACTCAAAACTATTTTCTCTTAATCAAGTCATCAATCCCGGCTGTGAGTAGCTCCATTCGGCAAAATCGCCCCGCCCAAAGCTGCTTCATTCAAATTATCAACATTCAAGCTCGCCCCAATCAAATTAGCCTCTGACAAATTAGTTCCTGTCAAATTCGCCCCTGTCAGAGAACTCAGCAGCAAACCCGCTCCCGACAAATTGGCGTGACTCAAATTCGCCCCCCGCAAATCCGCTTCCAGCAAGCTAGCGCCTGACAAATTCGCACCGCTCAAATTAGCTCCCCGCAAAGAAGCTTTGTTCAAATTCGCACCCCTCAAATCAGCATTGTGCAGAATCAAACCATTTAAATTAGCTTTACTCAAATTAGCTCGACTCAAGTCAGCACCGCTCAAATTAGAGCCATTTAAATTAGCGGATTGCAAGTCAGCACCGCTCAAGTCAGCACCGCTCAAATTAGCAGCGCAAATAGAAGCCTCCCGCAGACTTGCTTCGCTCAAAGAAGCTCCAACCAAATTGACACCGCTGAGATTTCCGCGATTGAGATAAGCCCGAATTAGAGTGGCTCCGCTCATGTTCGCCCCGTTCAAATCTACCTCGCTGAGAATCGCTCTAGTCAGATTTGCTTTGCTTAAATCAACCCCGCTCATAATTGCTCGGCTCAGCGTCGCCCCGCTCAAATTAGCCTCAGTTAGTTTCGAGCCGCTTAGCAAACAAGCTCCTACTAAACTCGCTCCCGTCATCACCGCTTTGCTCAAGTCAACCTGAGACAATATTGCTCCGCTGAGATTTGCTCCGCTAAAATCTGCTGCGATCGCCACAGTTCCAGTTAAACTAGAACTCCCGAGGTTAGCTTCAATTAATTTCGCCTTAGACAAATTAGCCCCGCTCAAGTCGGCGCCGTTTAAATTAGCTCCAACCAGTTTGCTTTTAATTAAGTTGGCGCCTTTCAAATTAGCGCTGCTCAAATTTGTTCGACTGAGATTAGCTTCACTCAAATGAGCTGCAATGAGGTTAGCCCCTCGAAAATCTCGTTCCCCGTTTCTATGTCTAGTTAAAAGTTCATCGGCACTTAAAAGCTCAGTGAAATTCATAAAAAAATTGAGTGAGTTTCCTTAATTTCTCGATGTTCTATGTTGTCTGAAAATTTGTACTATCGTGTTTGCCAGTCAGTTTTTTAAACCAATACTGCCACAGTAACAATTGTCAAAGCTGCTTGATTCCTAGCATCACCCTCCTCACCTAGTTATAACTTACGAAAAGAAACCGGATTCGGGTAAAATCTGAGGTTGGCCAGCGCGGAAGTCATGAAGAAACCGAGTTTCTCGCCGCGTGTAAGTCCTGTAAGTCTTATTTGTCTAGTAATTAGTTAGCGGTTGATGTTAGCTGTTAATTGTTAGTTTTATTTATACTAACTGCTAATCACTAACTATTAACTGCTAACGATTTACCAAAATACCGAGAAGTTATCGATCGATCTTGTCAAGGTCAATCAAATATTTGGGGTATTGCTGGCGGCATGCGCGCCGCATTCTGACCGGAAAAATTGCTAGTACAGGCGATCGAATTTATTAATGCAATCAAGAAACAAGATATCCGAGCTTCAACCCCAAATGCCTTCTACATAAGTGCCTTCTATCTTCGATTGCCCATGAAAGCAGACCCCGGTCAGCTCAGCTAGTTTCACCTCCCCCCACTGTGCTGCGCGCCAGTGAAATCCAACAGGAAGGCGGTTTCCCTCGGAGTGCTGAGCGAGTCGCAGGCGAACCAAGCAATACGCTGCCAGTAGCCTGAGAATTCGCGAAAAAATGAGTCGCGAGCCATTGTGATCCCGCGCTGCTGTGCTTGCTGTCAATCTTGACTCGATCCATGAGCGCTTGCGGTTCTAATTAACAGAACACCCGACACCAGACGCGCTCCCGGACATAAAAGCTGTTCCTGGGCTTCTCAAATGCTTCGCTGAGGCCTTCCCAGAAAAACTGTATTCCTGTAGCAGGTTTTGCCAACGGCAATAGGGCTGCTACAGCCAACCAATGACCAGCCTAAGTCTTGCCCGAAGGGCCCGACAATATTATTATTCTAATAGTTGCCGACCACCCCAGGCTTTTCTGGGCGCGGGGGACTGGCTACTTCACCTGTATAAGTTGCTGAAATTAGCCGCCCCATAATTAAAGATAGTCGCTCTTTGACTAACCGAGCAATATCTGCTGTAATTTATGTCATCAAATTTGATAGTAGTGCGGGGTTGGCAATCGAGCTGTAGTGAGTGTTACAGACTAAAAAAACACTGCGAATTTAGGGTGTAAAAATAAAGTCCGCAGATCGAGCCGCCTACGGAAAGCCCACCTCGCCAATCAAAATTAAACTTTTGACTGGTCGCTTTTTTTTAAGTTGCCAGAACAAAACAAAAGCCGACTTTCAGAGAAAAAGCCGACTTTTGAGATAATTTTACCGACGAAGTGCAAAACCCCTAGCTCGCCCGTGTTGGTTGGATCGCTTTCCCCAATCCCAGTGGGCGACGGATACTACCCTGCAGTACGTAGAAACAATACCCAAACAAAGTCTGAAGAATTAAATCATAGGGCGGGGGGTAACGCCCTGATTGGGATCGTAAATATTAGGCGTAGTATCAACGCCCGGAGTACCAGCAGCGCCGTAATCAGCCCGAGAAGTATCGACGCTGGGATAGTCGTAGGTGTTCCAATGCTGAATACCTCCGCGGCTCAGAATAGTTTCAGCTTTAGCGACTTCTGCTTCGCTACCGTCAAGCAGTACCAAGTAATCTCCTCTCGCCACCCGATCGTTGTATGCTTTAGCTTCCTCTTCGGGAATTCCCATACCGACTAAAGCTCCGATCAAGCTGCCTGCTGCCGCACCCAAAGCCGTACCGGCGAGTGTAGTGGCGATAGCCGTAGCTGAGGCTCCTGCCAGCATAATCGGCCCAATTCCCGGAATTGCCACTAGGCCCAGACCTACCAACAAGCCTGTCAAACCGCCCAAAGTGCCGCCTGTGAGTGCGCCCTTAGTCGCCCCTTCATCGGCCTTGTTGTCCGCGCTTTCCTGCACGTCAAGGCCTGCGATCTCCCCTTTAGAGTCAGCATCCTTAGCGATGACCGAAACCCGATTCATGTCGAAACCGGCCGTTCTAAGTTCTCCCAGCGCGTGTTCCGTCTCCCGGCGGGTCGAAAATACGCCCACCGCGCGCTTGTGGTGGGCCGAAGCTCTGCGGCCGGTGTCTGTCGGCACATCGTAAATGCCCCAATCGTGAATGCCCCGCACGCTCATAATTCCTTCGGCTGTGGCAAGATCCGAATCTGTTCCTTCTACGAATACCAAATATTCTCCGCGCGAGACGCGATCGTTATAAGCTTTAGCTTTTCCTTCCGGAACTCCCAAACCGATCAAACCGCCGGTCAAACCGCCTGCTGCAGCCCCAATCGCGCCTCCGACCGCAGTATCTGCCAGCAAAGTTGCGATCGCGCCCCCCGCCATCACCGGGCCAACTCCCGGAATCGCCAGCGCCCCAATGCTTCCGAGCAACCCAATCAAACCACCCGTCACAGCTCCCGCTGTCGCGCCTGCTTTCGCGCCGCCACCGACTTTCTCGTCGGTACCCTTACCAGCGCTAGCGCCCGCAATTTCGCTGCTATCGAGATTTTCCCCAACTACCGAAACTTTATTCATCGGAAACCCGGTACTTTGCAGTTCCATCAGGGCTAGTTCCGTATCTCGGTAATTAGAAAATGCTCCTACAGCTCGCTTATGTTGACCTAAAGCCATTTTCTTTCTCCTACAAAATATACTACTTTTTCACAACTACAGAATTTAGGCTCTGCTTGCTGTCATCAATCACATTTAGTCCTTCTTTCCCAACATTTTTCATCGGTCGCTGGGAATAACCTCGGTCTCTATCTTCTGGCTGGTTTCTAACTAATTCTCAGGACTTGGAAAGCGTCCATTGGGAATTGGAAATTTCAGACAGCGCGCGAGTTTTGAGTGCGTAAATTTTAAACTTTTAAACTTAAAACCCCGCTACCCCGAGAGAGTCACGTAAGCGTTGCGATACGCTGCGAAAGCAATCTTAAAATGCAAAACTTTCCGTGTTCTCTATTGGCTGTTCCCTCTGTCTTCTCCTTCTGCCTTCTACCTTCTTTCCCTCTTCCTTTTTCCTTCTAATTTATTGCTTGCTGCTAGGCGATTCGGATGCACTAGGCGATTCGGATGCAGCGGGAGCGACAACAGCCGTAACATTCACCTGTTTTACACCCTTAATCTCTTTAGCTAGTGGCTCAATTTTAGCTAAATCTGTTTGATTGGGAACTGTGCCACCTACCGTGACAACCCCGTCTTTTGCATCAACAGTTAGCGTACCTTTTGTGATGTTTACTTCTAACTTGGAGCGCACTTCACTTTCGAGGTCGCCCTCAGCTCTTTTTTCATTACCGCCCGTCACATTGTTGCGCTGTTCTCTGGCCCTGATATCAGAATTTGCTTGTGCTTTGCGAATATCGCTAGTGGCGTCACCCTGAGTTTTTTGAACGGTCTCGGCTGAGGGCGGGCTGGCGGTCTTTTCTGTGGTAGAATTAGGAGAATCAGCGCTAGTTTTAGCCCCCTCGCTGCAAGCAGCAGCTCCAAATAATAGGATGCCGCTGAGGAGAATGGGTGTTAGTTTGTTCATAATATGTTAATACCCTCCGGGTAAGCTTTCGATGAGCCTGACTTCCCTGACTTCGTTGAGCCAGATGGGAGCCAGATGGAGCAAGAGAGCATCTTTGTTTGTGCTTTCTGCGATTTAAAAATCCTTATATCAAATATATAAACTTCATGGAGTATCTACATCGCTCCACGGGTGTAAAATTTATCTATGCCGTTAGATAGAGTACAAACAACAAAATAAAGTCTCAAGTCACATTTGACTTAATGAGTTCTGAGCGCATTATTCCTCAGAAACCCGGTAGATGGAGCCATTTTTCGTTGCCAAAGCCAATATTTTCCTATAAGCCAAGTTTAAAAGGGTAAGGTTTATTAATAAATTCGATCGCCGCTGCCAACTAATTTTTCCCTAGAACCTCGCACCTCTGACTTCATCGTTCAATATCCATCCATTAAATCCGTTACATCCCGTCCGGGGCTGCTTGCCCAACTTCCTGCTTCAAAACAAACGAAAAGAGTCGAGAAATTTTTGAGCATTTTCTGGTTCTGGGGTAGTGGCAAGCAGCCCGTAAACGCGCGTTTCCACCAAAAAAACTTGACCTACACCTACAGGTTGATTGGGGAAAAGCGGCTGAAACTCAAACTCTTTTCCCGGATAGCCTCCGAGGGAAATATCCCGCACTTGCAACAATTTAGCATTCGCCCCCACGACAAAGAAATCAACGGCATTATTTAAAGTAATTTTAATATTATTGTTGCTTGTCCGGAAATCTACGTCAAAGTATTGAAGTAAATAAGTTTCTTTGTTTTTTAAGATCGATCTGTATGTATGAGCAATAACTTGATTTGAAAAAACTTGGGTATTAATTTTGGGAGATCCCGGCATATCGATCGAAAACTGACCCATCGCCGAGCAAAATGGCTGCCACTCTGGCCTCTGAGGTGGTGCCGGCAGCGGGGCTCCTTGAGCTTTTGCGGGACTGGCAAACTTGACAGGCCAGACAAGTAATGTAGCAGTAACTAGGAGTAAATACAGAAATTTCATTTGGGTAAAAATTACATGAACCAGATCGATCTGCGCTAGCCTAGAAATATATCCGCAAAGGGGGGATTTATGCTGAATATTATATTTACTCCAGGGCGAGGCAACTCGATCGAGCGATCGCCCGCTAAAACCAATAAAACCAATAAAACCAATATACTCGCTGCTGTACATACTTGGCTGGCTGTGTGTCTGCTGGCTGCTGTCACAGCTTGTGCAAACAGCCCCAACAGCAAGGCCCTCGAAGAATCTTTAGCCGCCGATCCCAAATTAAAACAAAACCCAGTGGTTTTCTCTTCCCCGCCACCAGCGACAGCCGTTGACACAAACTCTACCGCCAAACTTCCTCCCGATTTCCCGACAGAGATTCCACTCTATCCTAATGCTCAGTTAATTGAAGTTAGTGGGCAAACAGATCCGTCGCCAAAAAATGTGCGGCTGCGCTGGCAGAGCACAGATCCGGTTAATTCCGTTGGGAACTTTTATTCCACAGAGTTTGGGCGCCGCAACTGGGAAATAGTCAGCCGCCCAACCGCCGAGGGACAAGGTTCTTTAGTAGCAACCCGAGATAATTTGCGTGTAACAGTGTCGCTTTCTCCTACTCAGAAAGTAGGGGGTTCTACAGAATTTGCGATCGACTACAGCAAAGACAGCCCAGAAATTGCCGCCACCCCTCAACCTAATAATTCCGAGTCTAGCGCATCTCCAACACCTTCACCAACTCCATCTAATTCAGAGGGAACTACTCCAGAACCATCCGGCTCGCCAAAATCAGCAAAAGTTAGCGAACAAGAGGGTCAAATTCCTCAACAGTTACGGCAGTATGTGGCAGATTTAACTCAGTTGGAAGTGCTGAAAGTACGATCCTCTCCGAGGGCTTCGCTAACGACAGACAGTGCTAATTTAGAAACGGCCAGCACTTTGCCCAAACCCAACAAAATTGTCACTCGTCGCGAATATGCCCGCTGGCTAGTAGCAGCTAACAATCAGATTTATGCTAGCCGTCAAGCCAAACAAATTAGATTAGCAGTAGACTCTAGCGAACCGGCTTTTTCTGACTTATCCAAAACTGACCCGGATTTTTCAGCGATTCAAGGCTTAGCAGAAGCTGGTGTAATTCCGAGTTCGCTTTCGGGAGAAACTAAAGATGTGAAATTTCGCCCGGATGCACCTTTAACTCGCGAAACAATGATTCTCTGGAAAGTGCCTTTAGATACTCGTCAAGTTTTGCCGACAGCTAACATTGAAGGAGTGAAAGAAAAGTGGGGTTTTCAAGATGCTTCTAAAATTGATTCCCAGGCGTCGCGGGCCGTTTTAGCGGATTTTAACAATGGAGACTTGGCGAATATTCGTCGCGTTTTTGGTTTTACTACTCTGTTTCAGCCGAAGAAATCCGTGACGCGCGCCGAAGCTGCTGCTAGTTTGTGGTATTTTGGCGTTCAAGATCAAGGATTGTCTGCTAAAGATGCTCTCCAAGCCAAGTCTCAACCTGCTGAGTAGAGTTGGTTTGGGGTGGTTAAAAGTTTTGAACACAGCATCTACTTACCCAAACCAAAGAAACCGACTTTTTTCTCCGTTAACAAACCCAGTTTCTGCCTCCAAAACGGCCGAAATTAAACCAATTTTTGACATCAGCGTGCGATCGCCCGCCAGAAAAACTGCCGCTTGGCTTTCTAGAATTTCGATGAATGTTACTTACCCAAAAACCGAGTTAGATGTACCACAAGTAGCAGTAAGTATAACGGCACGAAAAAACAATAATATCTTGTAGAGTTTTGTAGGGGCGCGAAAGCGCATATTATCTATACCAGAAGCGACTTTATGAGTGTAAAACCCGCCCTCCCGCGTTAGGTTTATTTTTACCCACTTACTTAAAACGCTAGGGATATCGGTTGAAAAGCCCTGTTTCTTTAATCTCCCTACGCCAGTCATCGTAGTAAAATCCTTGGAAACACTATACATCGGCTTTTCTGTCCTGGTGGCGCACCCTACGGGATAGATTTTTTTGGCTTTAATCTAAATTTCTGTATCCTTCCAGACAACCGCTGCATTTGGCGGGGCAATTTTCTACATATTTTAACTAACACTTTGTTCACAACTCTCAGTAGGATTCCGGATGCGGTAGCTGCCTTAACGATAAATGAAAAAGAGTGTTTGATCTCTGGGAGAGCGTTTTTTAATGTACGATATTACCCTATTTACCCCCCAAGACATGGCCAAATGCAGCTTAGTCCTGCGCCACTTAGGTAGAAATACTGCTAGTATGGAAGCCAGCAGCCAGAAGATAGTTAACTATATTTACCAACATTTTTGCGATTCGCAAACTGGAGAAAATAGCTGTGCCTTAGTGCGTTTGTTCAAAACTCATCCCTACGGGGAATTAGAAGACTCATTGCAACAATCCGCCCGCTGCTTGATGAACGGTCATCCCCCCGCCGCCGACATGAAATGTTGGACTCTGCTAGCAGCAGCAGGCACAGAACCGCAGTGGAATTCTCGGCACACAGCAGCAAAAAATACAGCTATTCCGTTAGTTAGTACACAATTAGTGGCTCAAATGCCGGCGATTTCGGAAATAATCCGGCAGTTCGGTTTAGACATTCCTACATGCCTCGGAATCGAGCCAGAAAGATTCCTGCAATTAGAACCCGCAGTATTAAATATTTTTCACGTACCAGAGGCAAAAGGCAGCCCGTTTATTCCGGAGCAAGATTCCTTAATTCTCCCCTACCAAATCAAGTCTGTCTTGGGATTTGGGGGACTTCTACGGTCTGGAAGTTTATTTGCTGTAGTGATGTTCCTGAAAGTTAAAATTCCCCAAAGTACGGCTGAAATGTTTAAAAGTTTGGCAGTTAGTGTCAAAAAATCCCTATCGGCTTACGACGAACAAAATGTTTTTGATAATCCAAGAAATGCAAACAATAGTGTTATGAATAACAATGTTATAGAAAGCCAGTTACTAGACTTTCAAGTTGCAAATCTGATTCAATTGCTAGAATTTTCTGAACAAAAAATGCTCAGACAAGCAGCTCGTTTTCAAAGGACGATAGACAAGTTGCAGCGCGAAATTGCCAATCGCAAAAAGAAGGAAGAAGCTTTTAAAGCAAGCCAAGAGCCATTCACAGGAATCGTCAATATTCCGCAAGATAATATTGTTCCTTTCGAGGAAAATCAAGGAATTTAGCGTTTTCATCAAGGGGAAGAACAGATTTAACCTAAGCGCTGTGTTGAGCAACCCAGTTTCTTTGATAAATCGGGTTGTTTGTGTATTTTTTGAGTTAGTTTTGTTTTTACAAGAGTGCGAGCGAAACTCTCGCTATATACAGATAAGTAGATCTGCCGAAAAAAATCAAGGTAAATAAAGGAATGTTATAGCCTTTCTCAGTAACATGAGGTACTATAGCAATCCTAAATGATTATACTCGTTACCAGGAAGAGTCTGGAAGTTAACCAGTTATTGAAACTGATGCGAGGATTGCTATATCTGGCATAAGGCATAGGGCATAGGGAATACCTAACCACGCTTGAGAACCGCTATAATACCAGTCAAAAAAAAATTGCTAGAGTGAAGCTGAGAGTTTGAGGAATATTTTATGAAAGTCAACTCTTAAGAAAGAATTGATTTAACGGCAGAGGAGTTAAAAATAATTGGGCCGCAGCCCCGTGAACTATAATTAATGGACAAAAAATTTAGATACCCAGATTCGTTAAAGGCTGGAGCGAGCCAAAGCCTTACAGATGTAGGTGAACGTCAGGTGTACATAAAATTAGTGTACATAGATGGTTCAAATGGAGATGTTGCACCATTGTCAATAAGCCTTTTATCAACTGGCTCTGGGGCCACTTCCAGAAGAAAATCTACTCTTTGTGAAGCCGGAAAGCCTGTTGTTGAGAATGGTGCAAGATGTGAATTCAAACAATATAGGGCTGGCGGTGTGCAAGAAATGTTAAAAATACGGCAAGCAACTGGTAGAACCCGAGTAATCCCCTCAGCCTTAATAGCCGGAATTTCCCAAAAATTAAGTGAAGAATCCTGTAATTTTAATAGTTACAAATAAAGTGGTAAATGGGTATAAAATAAATATTAATTTTCGGTGAGATTTCAAACATTACACAAGCAATTACTATTGCAGTCAAACCCAATTAAAAGTACCAAGATGTTTAATAAATAGAAAAGATGAGTTGGCATCTATCGAAATAAAAAAACTAAAAAATTGCTCCAAGTAGCTTGCTGGTTAGAGTCTACTACCCCAAAGCCAGAAAAAAATGGGGTCAAATATTGGTGTCAAGATGAAACTCTAATTGGCTTAAAAACGATTGAAAGGAAAAAAATACCGATTTTGGAGTTAAAGCAATAAGTAAAGTTAAATGAAATTTAAATAAAATTTAAAAAAGTCAAAAGGTAATAAAGCTTTCAGTAAAAACAAGATTTTTTACTGAAAGCTTTTGACTTTTGACTTTTAGCACATCGAGTATTCAACTCAAAACTCACAACTCAAAACTCTTAAGGCGCAGCCGCCGCCCTGCGGTTGGCAACAATCAGATTAGCCTGATACTCTGCCGCTTTTTGCTGAGCCTTTTGATAGTTCGGGCTGGTTGACGGCACGGCTCTGGCGAGCTTAACCGCTTGCTGCCACTCGCTTGCTACTGCGATCCACTCATTTTGAGACTGAGCCGTCTGGGCCAAATTTGCTGCCTTCTGAGCTTTGTTAACGGCTTCCCTCCAAGAGTCAGGCTTAGGCGCGGCGGCTTTTGGTGCAGGAGAGGCTGCCTTAGGCGCCCCAGAGGCTGGTGCAGCTTTGGGTGGTGGAGATGTTGGAGCTGGGCTTGCGGACTTCTCCGCAGTGGGAGTGGCTTTTGGTGCAGGAGATTCTGCCTGTGGGATACCCGGAGAGGGAGCCCGAGAGGGTGCGGTGGCGCCAGAAGCGGGAGATGAGGGTTTGGGGGAGGGGGAAGCAGCTTCGGGGGGGTTCGGTTCTGGGTTGGAGCCGCCACCGAAGGGGAAATTTCCCGTAAAGAAAAGCCCTGCGATCGCCGCCAGAGGCACTAAGATACCCACAGGTATTACCCATTTGGGGAATTGTTTTTTCGGAGGCGGGGCTTCCTCTTCGTCTTCGTCTTCGTCTTCGTCTTCCTCTTCCTCATCTCGATCGAATTCTCCATCTTGATAATAGTCTTCGCCTTCGGGCTCGACATCATCTAAACCTACAGAGTCGTCAGGCATTCCACTCTCCACGCCGTAAGGCATTGGGTCTTCAGGCATCAGATCGATTTCATCTTCCCACGCAGGCTCACCGTCACCTGTTCGACGCCCGTAAACCTTTACAGTGTGAATTGATTCGAGTCCCAGCTTCGTCATGCCGGTGCGGATGAAATCGACCAATACCATTTGATCGGGTACTTTGTCTGACTCCAGATTTATGTGGAGGCAGCCGTTGTCCCGCGTCACATCGGCGTTGATGCCTTTGGGTTTGAGTGTACGGTTGATGCTAGATGCGATCGCTTTTGGATCGCCGTGCTTGAGCAGTTCCCGCGGGTTCTGTTGTGTCATGGGTAGCGCTCTTTTTTTGGGGGGGGTGGAGAGCCGGCAAATAATATTAACCGATCGGCGTTCGGCGGACAATATTTATTTACCACATTAACTTCTACTTTGGCATTCTGAGAGTATTTCTAGTATCTATTGACCTTTTGGCCCGGGAGCCGGCATCAAGCACATAGCCGATATCGAAATTTGTTATAAAAATTTACAGTAAGGGACAGCTCCTGTGCCGTGTCGGACATCAGCGAAACAAGCTAGAAAGTTCTATAACTTTGGTTTGCAGGGTTGAGATTTCTTCTCGCCCCCGTTTTAAAGAAGCTTCTAACTCTAGCAGCAAGGGCAAACTTTTTTGCAATTTTTCTAAGCTGGCGGTCTTGACTTCTTGGCGAAAATAGTATACTCGTTTGGGATTGCCCAGGTCTAGAGCTTGAGCAATTTTATCATCGCGATCGCCGGCTTGGATCATCGCCTTTACCCACAGCCAAATCCGAAACTTACCAGTCAAACCAGCCACAATCCTCAAACCAGGCTCGTTGCGGGCCATTAAGCCGGCCAATAAATCCAAAGCGGCAGAGGTATTGCCGGAGCGAATCGCATCTGCTAGCTGGAAGGTATTTTGGGCGTGACAGTGCACCAGTGCTGCAACTTCCTCCGGGTTCAGAGGTTGGCTGCGGTTGCCCGCAAACAGCAGCAATTTTTCGAGTTCGCTGTATAGCTGGCGGGTATCGCTGCCGATGGATCGGGCCAAAAGTTCGATCGCTGTGGCGGTCAATTTTACGTTCATTTCGCCGGCGACTTGGCGCACCCGCTGGGCTAATTCTTTGTCATTCCAAGGCGGAATCGGTGAAAATTCCCGCACTTTGGCGGCGGAGTCGAAAATTAACTTGGTAGACTTGAGCCGGCTGTCGGGTTTTTTGACGGATGTCAGCAGGAGCACGGTGGTAGGGGGAATCACTGGCAGTGTTCGTTCCAATTGGGCCAATAGTTCTTGAGAACACTGCTGCGTTAAAGTTGTGTTTGCCAGCCAGACAAAACGGCTGCCGGTACCGAAGGGGGGCGTTAAGGCTCGATCGAGCCCTTCGACCACAGCTCCGGCGGAATCGGCAATAATCTTGTCATAGTTAAAACTAGCCCAGTTGGGGTCGAGGACAGTTTGGCGCAAACTTGTCACAGCTTGCGCGATGGCAAAGTCGTCTTCCCCCCAAAACAGGTAAATTTGCATGAAAAACGCTCAGTAGCAAAAAAAATCAGAGTTGCACGGGAGGTTTGTCCAACATATCCTGAATTGAACTGTTGGAAGCCCGCACCATAATATAAAATTTGGTTTGGGAGTATGTCACCGCGAGGAAATCAAGATTGGATGATACTTATCAAGCTTACGTAAATCGGGTGGCGCGAATGACGCTGCTGGACTCCTACAAGTCCCAGGTGGAACACATTCAGGAATCTCCAAAATTTAAGCCCGACGAAGCAGGCCGGAGAGCTCCTGTACCTTTTCCAGGTTATTCAGTGATTACGCCGCCTGCGGGGGAAGATGCAGAAAATGCTGCATTTTATAGTAATTTGCACTCGAGCCAACAACGGCTATTGCAGGAAATAGCAGAGGGTGCGCTCGTGGCACTGCCTCCTGATAGCTTCCATTTAACCGTAGCCGATTTGATTTGGAACAGCGCTTTTCGAGATGCCTCTGATAAAAATCCAGAATTTGAGGAGCAACTGCGCTCGCGCATGGCCGATCGTTTTGCCGCCTCCAAACCCTTGGCTGGGGGATCTCCCATTCGCTGGATAGTGCTGGGATTGATGGTGATGACTAGAGCTGTGGGTGTTTGTTTAGCACCGACGGACGAAAACTCTTACAAGCAAATTCTGGAGTTTCGCCGATCGATCTATCAAAATCCCGATTTAATTGCTTTGGGAATCGAACAGCAATATCATTTTACGGCACACATTACTCTGGCTTATTTTGGGGACACCGGGCCGAACCTAGACCGCGCTCGCTTGTGCGCTTTGCTGTCGGAGTTAAACGAGCAATGGCTGGACACGCCGCAAGAACTGTCCGTAAACCGAGTGGAACTGCGGAAGTTTGACGACATGACTAGCTACCTCCGGCAACCGGATTGGCCTGTTTTTGAGTTTTAACGAACTCAAGCTTGAAGAAGTCCGAGGGAAGAGGAAAGAGGGAAGAAGGAAGATTTTTTCCCATCTCCCACTCTCCCCATCTCCTACTCTCTCGCCCACTCTCCCCATCGGACTCTCTCCCCTGTGACAACAGTCAGGATATTGGCTATTAAATGCTTTAATTATTTGGGCTTGGCAACAAAGTCAAGCAAAAAACTTATGAAAAACCAGAAAAAAACAGCTTTGCTGAAAAAGTGACAGTACACGTTGTTGGTATAGGTTTAGATGGAGCTGCTGGGCTAAGCTCCTCGGCGCGGCAGGTTGTAGAAATGGCCGCTCTGCTAATAGGGAGCGAGATCCATTTGAGCTATTTCCCGCAGCACTCCTGCGAGATCTGGGTGTTGGAAGATTTGACGGCCGCAATTCTTGAAATTAAGCGCTGGTTGGCGGCTGAGGCGAATTTAGAGCCAGGTACTGAGACTTTTTCGCCCCTCTCCACCCCCTCGCCTCAACTCATTGTAATTTTGGTGGCGGGTGACCCGCTGTTCTACGGCTGGGGAAAGTTGTTAATTGCCCAATTGCCGGCAGAAAAATTGACTTTTCACCCGCACCTGTGTTCTGTGCAGTTGGCTTTTAATCGCTTGCACATCCCTTGGCAAGATGCTCATTTTGTTGGCTCTCAAGGACGTTATTTTGAGGAACTGACGGCAAAACTCAAACTCGGTGTCGAGAAAATTGCGGTGCTCTCCGACGAAACTCATACTCCGGCGGCCCTGGCAAATTTGGTGAAAGCTCTAGATTTGCCTACACGCTACGAGTTTTGGGTGTGCGAAAATTTGGGTTCTGCTGAGGAACGCGTGGGCCTCCGTTCTCGGGAAGCTTTGCTGGGAGAGTCTTTTTCACCGCTGAGCGTGGTTGTGATGCTGCGGGAGTCCCCGCCGAGGGCAGAACCTTTGGATTTGGAAAGGTTGCCTTTGTTGGGAATACCGGATGCAGCTTTTATCGGTTGTGGCGATAAGCCTGGTTTGACGGTTGAACGGGAGGTGCGGGTGTTGGTGCTGGCACAATTGGCTTTGCAACCGGGACAAGTTGTCTGGGATGTGGGTGCTGGTAACGGTTCTGTGTCGATCGAAATTGCTCGTTTATTCCCGCAGTCTGAGGTGTACGCGATCGAAAAAACGGTTTTTGGCACTTCTGCGATCGAGTTCAACTACGGCCGTTTTGGGCTGCAAAATGTGTTCTCGATTTACGGAACTGCCCCGGAAATCTTGCACCGCTTGCGTCCTCCGCACCGGATTTTTATTGGCGGTAGTGGGGGAGGGTTGACTAAAATTTTGGGCGTTTGCGCGCTGCGGCTGCTTCCTGGAGGCTCGATCGTCCTGGCTTTGGATGCTTTTGAAGATATTGCTACTGTTTTGAGCTGGATGGGCGATCGGGTGCGCCGGGAACCTCACTGGAGTTACCGAATCGTGCAAGTGCAGTTGTCGCGTTCTGTGGCTGGGGGAACTTCAACTCGTTTTGACGCGCTGAATCCGGTTTCGATTGTGACGATCGATCGACACTTGAATTAATGTCGGAATTTTTACCGCAGATTTAAGCTGATTAGCGCCCATTAACGCTGATTTGAGTCAGTCCGAGTAAGGTTGCGGTTGCTAGTAGCAATAAAATTCCGGCTGCACCTGCTAGCGGTTTCGCTGCTATTCCTGTAATCCATTCCGGTGCGCGGCCTGTTGGATTAATTGCGCCTTCTGTATCTACGGTGGTTATACCCCAAATCCAAGCTGCGTGAATGCCGATCGCCAATCCTAAACTGCCATTGTCGGCGATGCGGGCTAATGTTAAAACCATCCCCATCAACCACAATCCTGGCAGTTGCGGTAGAGTTTCTTTGGCTGCCCAAATTAGGTGGGCGATCGCGAAAATGAAACTGGCGATCGCTGCGGAGATTAGGATTGAGTAATCTTGCTGGAGGATTGTTTGCAAGCAGCCGCGAAAGATTAACTCTTCTGTGGCGCTAATCCACAGTGCTAATAACAGAGTCAGCAGACTAGCAGGGTTAAGGATTAAAGTCCAAAAATTAATTTTTTTTTCGCCTGTTTCGGTGGAAGTTTCACTTTTTTTTAGATCGAGCCAGCCTGCGGTTAATTGCAGACCGAATAAAATTACTAAGCTGATTATTCCTAATCCTAATCCCCGCATTAATGACATGAAAACTGCGGGTTGCCAAGCCCAACCCCAGTTGGTCAAAGATGTGTTTTCGATCCAAGTTGTCGCCCATAAAATGAAGGGGACAATCACGTAGAGGGAAGCTAGTAAAGGTAGTTTTTTGTTTCCCAGAGGTTGGGGCGGATGCCATTTGAGGGCGATCGCTAGGACGATCGCTGCGGGAAGCCACACCACAATCCAAGTCGAGAAAAACAAGATTATTTTGACAATTGCTGGTATTGACGGCCACAGCAGTCGCAGGTTGTTTATACTATTCCACATTTAAGGGGTTGCAACTATAATACTGTTGACTGTTGGCTGTTAACTGTTGACTGTTAACAGTTAACTAATGACTACTGACAACTGCCAACTCCCAATTGATTACCGATCGAGCTTGCGCTGAATTTGCCTCAGAGACTGGTACATTTCGGGCAAGCGGTTGTAGACGGCTGCGGCTTTGAGAAATAGTTTGTGGGGAATTGCTGGAATGCCAGTCACGATCGCACCTGCGGGCACGTCGCCGTGAATTCCGGCTTTAGCAGTGGCGATCGCCCCATCTCCGATTTTGGCTTGGTTCGCAATTCCCACTTGACCTGCCAAAATTACATTGTTGCCAATTTTTACCCCGCCGGCCATGCCGACTTGAGCAGCAAGCGCACAATTTTTTCCTACTTGACAGCCATGACCTACGTGTACTAAATTGTCGATTTTTGTATTTTGGCCGATGCGGGTTTCTCCGACAGCGGGCCTGTCGATCGTGCTGTTGCAGCCAACCTCAACGCCTTCTTCTAATACAGTGCAGCCAGACTGCTCCATTTTCACCCATCCTGTGGCTGTCGGCACGAACCCAAAACCTTCGCTGCCGATCGCCGCACCGCTGTGAATCACGCAATTTGCCCCGATGCGAGTACGTTCGTGAATGACGCAGTTAGCGTGTAAAACTGTGCCGGGACCTATTTCCGCATCGGGGTAAATTACGACATTTGGATGAATGCAAACGTTGCTGTCTATTTTGACTTTTGCTTGAATAACGACGTGGGGGCCGATATAGACATTTTCACCAATTTCTGCTGAGGGGTGAACCGTGGCTGAAGGATGAATTTCAGATGCTGGGCGAAAGGGTTGATAGAAAATGGCGATGGTTTGAGCAAACAGCAATCGCGGATCTGCTGCGGCAATCCAAGCAATGTTGCGATCGTCGCATTGAGCTTGGAGGCTTTCATCTAAGGGTAAAATTAAAGCCGAAGCATTTGTAGTGGCTGTATGAGCGGCAAATTTAGCACCTTCTATGTAACTGATTGTGCCGGATGCAGCTTCATCGACTGGGGCCGCGCCAGTAATTTCCGGATCGGCAGCAACCGACGCTGTGAGGCTGTGACTGGTGGCTAAGTTAAGTTTTTGTACTATTTCGCTAAACTTCATCTATAAAAATTTGTTGTTAATACGGATTTACCACTGTTAAAATTACCAGCTTTGGAGCACTATCTGAGCAGTTGGCCTTAAAAAAAAACAGTTCGCGATCGCACTCCGACTCCTCGAAACCAGGTTTTTCACCTCATCTGCGGGCTGCAACAGGTCTTTTCGTCCCTCAAACCCGGTTTTTGGGCCCTATGGGTAAGTCCTGACCAAAAATTTCAAAGGTGGTACCCGCCACGTGATTTATCCGTGGAATCAATCCAAAATCCAAAATCCAAAATCCAAAATCCTCAAGCCCCCGGATTTATCCGTGGAATCAATCCAAAATCCAAAATCCAAAATCGAAAATCCTCAAGAAAGAGCATTTATCCGTGGGGTCAATCTAAAATCTAAAATCTCAAATCTAAAATCGATAAGCCCCCGCATTTATCCGTGGGGTCAATCTAAAATCTAAAATCTCAAATCTCAAATCTAAAATCGATTGACTCAATTGGTAAGTAAGTCTATACAAAATTGGCAGAACCCCGACAACTTCTGCGAAGTCGGGGTTCTAACAAAGATTATTTTGGCAATTATTGTACAGAAACTGCATCTACGTCAACGGTGCTGCCTTTGGCTTCAGAAGGGCTGCCGGTGGCTTCGGATGCTGAAGCTGTCTCTGTTTGGCGGGATTTAAAGTAGTCGATCGCCATTTGGGAGACTTCGGAAATCAGCAAGACTGCGATCGCCACATCGTCAATTTGTCCGACGACGGGGAGAAAGTCTGGGGCTATGTCGATCGGGCTTACCAGATATGCCAGTGTTCCCAGAATAATCCACCAGCGGTACTTGGGGTTGCGGAGCGTTTCGCGGTACCAGTTGTAAACAGATTGTATAGAAAAGTTCATGGGGTGGTCCTCTACTTATATTTTCAATCTTGACAAATTGTCGCTCGAAATGCTTGTGGAGATATCCCCCCTAAGATTGGGAAGAGAATTCTACTCGGGAGTATAGGGAATTGGGTTGGGAGAATTTGTGGTAAGGGCGTGAGCAGAACATCTATCTGGTTGGGTATGCTCGCCGCACCTTAGATAATTTAATTTTAGTAAGGATCTAAATTTAAGCTAAATTCCGGCAATACCTCTTCACCCGATAATTCCGTTGGGAGATGGCGCGTTGCTGGTGTCTGTCGGAGCCTATCAATTTCTACTTGTTGCTGTTGGGGATTAATCAGCCCTGCCAATCTTAGGCCAGCATTCAAATACTCTTGCCTTTTTTCTTGTCGCATGGGCAAAGCATCAGTTGCCGCAATTTTATGACAAAATCTGGCGCAATCGGTGGAAACTTGCGTCTTTCTGCGGGAGTCAGGGCTTCCCAGCCTTGGCGCTGAATCAATGCTGCATCGAAAGAGCGATCTGCCCCGTTTGGTAACTTAAAAACCGTCGAAGCACTGAAAGTAGAACCGAGTCTTGTTTGGCGATTCCACAAACCTAAATCGATAATTAAATCTGCTTCTGGGTTGACGCTATCTCCTGCCACTGGGAACCGAATAATCAATACTCCCTTAGTGTTACCTTCAAACTTTAACTCGCTGTTTTTTTTTGCAAAGTTGAGATATCGCAATCCTTGCAGGAGTCGTAAATTTTTTACCCCACCCCAACCCTCCCCTTAGTAAGGGGAGGGAGTAAGAAATTCACAAATGATGCGAGGATTGCTGTAACGGCTCGTCACTTAGGTGAACTGTGTCTAGATTTAAGGTCAAAATATTCATAATTGTCCTGCACTTTTCGAGTAAAACTTAGCGATTCTTTACCATTTTATGAGCGACTTAACGAGACATCCTACCAAATCCGGGCTTTTTACCCCGTTTATTCTTTAGTCCGCCTAGGACGTTCGGCGAAGCTCACTCCAGCCGCGGACGAAAGTTTGTATAGTAGCGATTTTAATCGCCGAGTATTCTCAAGAATTTTTAACGCAGATTTGCTATGAATTTCTCATTTTTCCTGCCATCGCTGGCGCAGCCACCAATCAAAAACTACGCTAAAAAAGTTGTCGGCATTCAACGTATCTTTGGTTAGGGGCTGCTATTTTGAACAAACAAAACGGTTCTGCAGGGAACAGTTTTTTGGTATAAGTTTACACCTGTCTTTTTGAACTTGGCGAGGCGGTCGATCGCCCCAGTTACTGACATTTGTGTTGTTAAAAGTCAGTCAATCGATTTTAGATTTTAGATTTTAGATTTTAGATTGAAGCATTGACCCCACGGATAAATTCGGGGGGCAAGTTTCATCGGATACAGGTTTTTTATTTCTCCAGGGATGAATTCGGGGGCTTGTATCCTGGATGCTTTCGGTCAAAAGAAACATTCATTCTACAGCCCATATTCCCAAACCCTTGTATTTACTGAGTTACAGCCTCGTGTTACTCGCGGTCGGGGTGTCTGCATCCGATTTTAACAGCTACCATTCCCACCGATCACCCTACGGTAACTCTAAGTACAGAATAATAATTGCAGTATTATAAAATACCCGTACTCCAAGTTTGGTCAGGGCGTTAGGTTCAATGGGAAAAAACCCTCTTTCCTCACGGATTTTGAAAGATCCATTTTTGGTCGCCGATCGCAATTTCGCAACCATCTGGCAGCCAAAAAGGCTCGTTAGCAGCCAGCCTCTGCCCACCCACAAAAGTGCCGTTGGAACTGCCGCTATCGACAAGCTGATATCGCTGTTTGCCAATTTCGTCAGTGGCCCGGCGGATTTGAGCGTGGTAGCGCGAACTTTGCGGATCTTGCAATACTAAAGTGTTGGTTGGGTCGCGTCCAATTGTAAAAGGATTGGCCGTTAAAGCGATCGCCTCTCCAGAAAATTTGTAGATTAAAAATGCGGTTGTTTTGCGCTCGCTGCTTGCGAGTACCGTTGGTGCAAGTTGGGGAGGATTTCTCCCAGGAGGGAGGCTGTTTTGAGCAAGTTGTTCTGTCAGTTGTTGTAAATCTCGATCGAACCCGGCTGCTGTGTCTGAAGCTGGAAGACTCGCAGGAGAATTACCTGAAATTAAGTTTAACTGCTGTACGGGAGCTTGAGGAACAATGGGCCGGCCGGCTTCGGCAATTCTCATTTGCAGGGCGGCGGCATTTTCTGCTTCCTGTCGGGCACTCATTCCCTCAACTTGGCGAATAACTCCGTTTGTTTCGGGAAAGCTGACATCGCCAATTCGCACGTCTTCTAAGTTAAAACCTAGGGTATAAAAATCTTGGACGCGATCGAGCAAATTTTGGCGCAGCAACTGCCGTCCTTGACTGATAAGCTGTTGTAGGGGTATTTGCCCGATCGCTAATCCCATACAATCCTTAACTGCACTTGCTAAAGCACCTATAGGATCGGACAATTCCAAAGCTACCCGTTTCGGATCTATAACTTGATAAATAACAGTCAGAGTGGCATCAATTAAAAATCGATCCTTAGACAAAAAATCTCCGTGCGACTGCACCTCCAAATTGCGGAGTTTGGTGTCTACGAGGACAATTTGAGCCTGTTCCAGCAGGGGAAGGGCAAAGCTGAAATGTCGCCCGGATTTTAGGGTACGCACGGCGCGGCCGTTTTTGACCAACAAACCCGTGTAACCCGCCCCTATAAAGTCCATACTAAACCCGGCCCAGCGTTCTGGAGTTATCGTTTGAATCAGGGGAGAAGCGTTGTTCATGGGATGCAGTTGAGGGAGGAGATTCTATTTTTAGGGTAACAAATTGCTGGGGGCGAGCGATCGGGCGGTGTGCCGGTTTCGCAACCTCTATTCTATACTTCTAGACTCCCCGCGATTCCGGCCGGACTGGATCTAGCTTGCATCTACTTGATGGTGGGGACGATGGAAATACTGTCCGTAGGGTGCGTCCGATCCTTCAAACCTTTTGAAATCGAAAGAATTAATGTTTGACGCACCCTACAATTTGCTGTAACTGTGACTATTTGTGGTAATATTAAAGAAATTAAAAATTACCAATTAATAGCCTTTAACTAAAATGTCTAAGGAATCAATCATCACAGAACATATCGAAATCACGCCTGGGGTGCTTGGTGGTAAACCGTGCATTGCCGGTCATCGAATTGCTGTAGCACACATCGCCGAAATGTATCTCAAAATGGGGATTTCTATAGAAGAAATCGCGGGCAAGTATGATTTGCCACTGGCCTCGGTTCATGCAGCAATGACCTATTATTACGATCGTAGAGAAGAAATCGATCGTCGCACGGCTGAAAGTCGAGCTATTGTGGAAAAATTAAAGCGCAACAGTCCACCATCTCCATTACAAGAAAAATTGAGGGCCATTAGAGGTGAGTGAGCAAATTCGTTTTCATTTAGACGAACATATTGACTCTAACATTGCGCGCGGTTTGCGTCGTTACGGGATAGATGTGACGACAACAGTTGATGCGGGGTTGCGTACTAAAAGCGATGAGTCACATCTGGCATTTATTCGCGAACAGCAGCGCGTGATAGTAACTCACGATGACGATTTTTTAATTATGGCAAGCGATACCACAGATTATCCGGGGATTGTCTATTGTCCTCCTAATTCTCGTTCTGTGGGCGAGATTATCCGTAGTTTGATTTTAATTTATGAAGTCTATACACCTGAAGAAATGATCGGAAGGATTGAATATATTTGACATGATTGTAAGGCGATCGCAATGCAGGGAAAATAAGGGTGATTCCCTACGGGATAGCTTCGCACGCGCGTACTTTAAAAAAGCAACAATTGGGCTACACCCAAAACATTATGAGACTGCTTTGAGGTATTGCGTTACAGGCTTCAAATCGATGTCATCGTTGTTCGTCAGTATTTTGAATAAATGACAGGGGATGCCCGCTGCAATCAAAGCTTCCAAATCGCGATCGAGCTTTGAGCAGTCCTCATAAATGCCGGCTTGCCTGACTTACGCAAGCTAAACAGGCTTTTCATTCTCCCGCGAACTAAATGCAGAAAGCGATCGCCCATTGATAGAGTTTCAGTGCTACACTAAAATTACAGCATTGTTCGGTGGCAATTGCGTGATACCCTACTTGCACGAGGAAAATATATGGTAACTACGCTCGAAATTGACAGAACTCTCCTTCAAGAAGCCCTTGATTTGAGTAACCATCCAACACCTACTACATTAATAGAAGCAGCTTTACGCGAGTACATTCAACGTCGCAAACAACTAAAAGTAATGGAATTGTTTGGTACTATTGACTACGATGAAGATTATAACTACAAGCAACAGCGACAAACTTTATGAATGTTCTTGTTGATAGTTCCGTTTGGTCGTTGGCCTTGCGGCGCAACACAACAAATGATGCGATCTCTATTGTTAATGTACTGCGTGATTTGATTGCAGATGGACGAGTTGTTTTACTGGGGGCGATTCGTCAGGAGGTACTTTCTGGTGTACGCTACAAGGAACAGTTTGCAAGGGTTGCGAGAGTATCTTCGTGCTTTTCCTGATTTAGAGCTAACAACTGAAGATTATGAGTTAGCCGCAGAGTTTTTCAATACCTGTCGCAGTAATGGCGTTCAGGGTTCAAATACTGATTTTCTGTTATGTGCCGTTGCTCATCGTCGTGGCTACAGCATTTTCACTACTGATAAAGATTTTGAGAATTTCCGATCGCACATTCCGGTCGTATTACTATGAGGGTGATTTCTCAGTTTATATCTTAACTTAGGGATGCCGATCGCACTTTTGGATTTGAGATGTCCGAGGGACCATCGCAATGCAGGGAAAATAAGGGCGATCGCACTTTAAGATTGAGGATGAGAGAGGGGCGAGCGCAATGCAGGGAAAATAAGGGCGATTCCCTGTAAGGTACAATAATAACCAGAAGTAAATCAGTTTCTGAATATAGAGTATGAATCTTGAGCGAGTGCAAAAAAGAATTAGAGATTTGATGTCACTGTTTGTGATCCAGGTTAAGAGTGCAATACCCATGCAAAAAACAGACATTAATAAAGTTGCTCAAACTATATTAATTCCTCTCATTGCTGAAGTTTACGGCTATCAAAATCTGAAGGACTTGGATTTTACGGAAGGTCGTAACTTCCCCAGCGTTGATTTAGGTGATGAAACTGCAAGAGTGGCTTTTCAAATTACAGCCACGCGTGATATTGAAAAAGTTAAAGATACATTAACCAAGTTTGTGTTCCACAAACTTTACGAAAAATACGATCGGATAATTATTTATATAATCACAGACAGACAAAAAGACTACTCGGATACAGAAATTAACAAAATAATTCAGGGTAAGTTGAGTTTTGATGTGAAAAACGATATTTGGGATTATCGGAATATCCTTGGAGAGGTTGCTAAATTCCAAATTGAGAAAGCCCGTGAAGTTGAAAAAATTTTAGAGGCAAACTTTGGCGAAGAAAGAAAAGAACCTGACTGGGAAGTAGTTGATAAAGTTGAGCAAATCATCAACAAATCCACTGAGTTGTTTGTAGGAGGTTCAGAAAACTTCCAAAAACTGGACAATTTTTTAGCTGATAACTCCAGTGGTGTAATGCTCGTGACGGCTGGTGCTGGTTTTGGTAAAACATCACTTTTGGCTAACTGGGTCGATCGGGAACGGCAAGGTGAGAGATGTTTTATTGCCTATCATTTCTTCAGCCAACAACATGATAAAACCCGCTATGTTAAGAGTGCTTATTGGAATTTATTACGACAAATTTATAGGTATTACGAACTCTACCATGAGCAACTGCCAAACGAACTAGATGAGTTAAGGAAAAGGCTATACAACATATTAAAAGAGCGTGGCGCCAGCCAAGATAAGCCCTTAGTCATTGTTATAGATGCCTTAGATGAAATCGACGCAGCCGAAATGCCCTTCTCGCTACCATTTCTCACTCCTCTGCCTCAGAATGTATTTGTTATTGTTTCAGCGAGAGCAGAATCAGAGGAAGAGCCAAAATATCTAGAAAACTGGACAGAAAAATCGCAAAAGTTGCACCTTAAGAATTTGCCAAGAGAAGCGATCGCAGACTGGTTAAAACAAACTGGTGAAGGTGAGTTAGCAGTATTTGCCGAAGATATAAATTTCGTTACCCAATTAGATGAAATTACTCAAGGCTTTCCACTTTACCTGAGTTATCTAATTGATGAGTTGAGTCACGCTGCAAAACAGAAACAAGATATACGACAACTATTGGCACAAACGCCCAAGGGATTTGAGAACTATGTCAAGCAGCAGTTAAAGCGCTTAGATGAACTAAATTTGCCCGATGAAATGTGGCAGTTTTTTGCACTGTTGGCGGTAGCGAAAGGCGCACTTGAAAAACAAGATGTTAAGGCAATTACGGGAATGGGCGATCGCCCTTTACGCAAGTTGCATCAGTGTTGGCAAGTAACGCGCTGGATGAGGATTTCTGAAGACAACCTTTACGCTTTTGCTCACCCACTATTGGCAACAACATTTGCCGCTCAGTTAGGTGACGAAGCTGAAGATGCTTTACAGAATTTGATGAACTACTGTAGCCAATGGCAGGAACATCATAGTAGTTATGCCTTGAGATACTATGCAGAACATTTAAGCGAGGCGAAGCAGTGGGAGGCGTTGTATGCGATCGCACGTAACGAAGACTTTTACTCGCACTCTATTAAACAGTTTCCCGATGAGCCTGACTTGCCTTTGAAGACGGTGCAGACTGCCTTGTTAGCCGCCGC
The DNA here is from genome assembly GCF_036702785.1 of Microcoleus sp. AR_TQ3_B6. Lineage (NCBI taxonomy): Bacteria > Bacillati > Cyanobacteriota > Cyanophyceae > Oscillatoriales > Microcoleaceae > Microcoleus > Microcoleus sp. AR_TQ3_B6. The sequence continues at coordinate 126,733 of NZ_JAUBVJ010000003.1, forward strand.
CGAGGAAGACAAAGCAGGAGAAATGGCAGAATTTATGCTGTTACACGCACGGCAACTGTTGCAGACAACAGCGCAAGATTCACCCCTAGATGCTTTGCGGAAAGGCTCTTTAGAACGAGCTTGGAGACTGACAGATTTATATGAAATTGAGCGGCGTATATTGTGGTATTTATTGCTGGCGTGGGAGTTGAAAGATACAGACAGATTTGAGGAAGCAGAGGAAACACTGAAGCGATTGCAGCAGCAGGAATTACCTCGTTTATCAACCAATCAGGCTATAGAGTGGCACAGCGAGTATGCTACTTACCTACTCGCCCAGGTTTTTGAAGTGAGTGAGAATATCTGTACTTCTTTAGAGCAAAAGCTTTTTGATAATAGCTACCGCTGTACTTTGTGCGCGCATCTTAGGAATTCTGGTAACTTTACTGCTGCCCTGAAAACTGTGGAGAGTATTAGACCGGAGTCAAAGCAAGTATTAGAGCTAATAAATATAGCAAAAGCGCAGGCGCAGAAAGGAGATATAGAATATTCGGCTACCTTTACCAACGCTCTTGAGATCGTAAACACACTTGTTTCCACCTCAGACTGGGAAACATTGATAAAGGAGATAGCAAAAGCCCAAATAGAAGTTGCCGACAGGGCATCAGCACAAGCCACTTTGACTGAAGCTCTTGAAACAGCAGATAATAAGATAGACAACCCATTGCATCTATCAAGAGCCAATGGTATTGCGAATGAAGAGAAACAAACTGATTTTTTACAAAAAATTGTAATAGAACAAGCTGAAGCAAGAGAGTTGGCGGATGCCCGTGAAACGGCTAAAAAAATTGACTATTTAGACAGACCAGATGCCTTAATGAGAATAGCAGAGGCATACGCAAAAGCAGGGGATTTTACTACCGCTTTAGAGATAGCTACAGAAATAGATATTCAATTAATGCGAGCGGAAACTCTAGGAGTAATAGCAGAGCTACAGGCACAAGCTGGACAAACTGAAGCAGCACGAGCTACTTTTGCTAATGTCCTTAAATCCGAACAAAAACCTAAAATTTTAATCTCATTTATGAGAGCTTCAGCCCTAGCAATAGTAGCAAAAGTACAGGTAAAAAATGCTCAAAAAGAAGTAGGAGCGGCTACGGCCTGTATGGTCGGTGAAATTGCACAAAGTATTGATAATCCGGTGGGAACAGCCAATTTACTAGCAGGAATATTAGTAGAAATACTCATTGAAGCCGAAAAAATACAAGAAGCAAAAATTATCTGCGATCGCGCTTATGAAATTGCACAACAGATTAGTGACAACCAAGAATACCATCGCTCGAAAACTTTGGGATTCGTAGCAGAAGCACAGGCAAAGTTAGGAGAGTTTGACGTTGCTCTTACAACTTTGGAAACAATCCGTATGCCATACTCTTACGTTAATGCACTCAGAAGTATAGTAGAGTTGCAGATAGAGGCAGATCCACAACAAATAGAAAAATGCAAGATTGCCCTCAATGATGCTGATGAATACTATAAAAATGCAGATTCTAACTCTCTGATTTTGGCAAACAAGGTTCGGCTTTTGACTATTATAGCAGTGGCACGATCGACTATAGGAGAAACCGAAGCAGCCTTAGCCACGTTGGCAGACCTTCTTGAAGCTGCAAAAACAAAAGAACAACGGAAACGCGATCAAGATTTCTCTATAATAGCCATAGGATATGCAGAAGTAGGCGAATTTTCCACTGCTATTAAAATTAGCACAGATATTGAAGATGGAGAGCATAAAATAAGCACATTTTTGGCAATTGCCGAGGAGCAGTTCCAAAAAGGAGAACAAGTTACAACTCTTGATATCGCCCTTGCAGCTCAAGAAAAAATTGAGGATGAACAAAAACGCTTGGAAGCGCTCAAGAGCATTGCTCAAATACAAGCAATTGCAGGAAAAGGTGAGGAGGCTCTAAGAACATTAGAGGCGATGCTTAGCGACCGTAACACGCACTTACGTGACATTGCCTTATTGTTTGCTGAAACTGGTGATCGAGTAAATTTTAAACGCTTGTTAATTCCCTGTGCATACTACTTAGATACTGCCTATCAAATGTGTGGATATTTAGCGCGGCTGTATCCAGAGCAAGCATCAGCAGTAGCAAAAGTTTTGAGCGAATTGAATGAAGGGGAGCAATAGTGTGCGATCGCCCCTCAACAAACCCATCTAACTGAAGGGCGATCGCCCCTAACCCAAAACACAAATACCTAATCTTCATCCCCTGTCGAATTAATCGGGCCAAAATCATCAGGAACCTCATCAAAAGATTGAATCTGCAATACCCGCATCATCACTTTCCACTGACGGGGTGTTGGCTTCGCTTCGGTTTCACCCGAAACCCAACGCTGATAAGTACGCAGCGGAATCCCGCAATGCACCGCAAATTCAGCCTGAGATAGCTTTGTTCGCTCAATCCTCAAAGCCTCGATCGGTGATGCACTCTCTTGGGGTCTTGTGTCTTTTTTCATTAAAATATTGGCGCGTCATATTGACGTATAGCCACAAACAAGTTTATCATCTCAGGTACGCTTTGATGCAGTGATTGCAGCACTGCACCAAAACGATTTCCCCAATGTTGTCAACTCAACACTCGGAGTAATAACAATAATGCCAAAAAACCCAGCTTGGTTGCGTTATGACCCAGACGAGAATATTTCTCGTCACGCAGCCACCGATGATGAATACTGCTACGAAATGGAAACTAAATATGGATGGACACTCAAGAGGATAGAAAAACTTAAGGGTGACACCTTGAAAGCCGATTGCGTGTTCGATGGTAAAACAGAATTTCCTAAGCCATATCACGAACAGGATGATGACGATGCGTAAATACATTGTTTTTAGAGCCGAAGGGCGACAACCGGGATGGGAAGATCGAATGCTATCCCACACTCATTCTCTGACTCGCATCCTTGCTGAATACTTCGATTCCTCCGATCGCCCGATCCCGCAACCAGGATACAGGCCAACCGAGTTTGTCAGGGTTGAAGCAGAACACGAACCCAATTTCCACGGTTGGAGTACCCATTACAAAACAGGTGATTGGGAAGTTGCTAGAGTCGAAACCTACACCCCCGATATCCTCAACCTTCCTGAAGGTGGTTCGAGCGAATTCGGCATGGTGGTTATCTGCTATTGTCGCTACAATCCGATCGATGCAGCGCTCAAACCAATGCCCGATCGTCAGGTTTCGATCGATGGATTCAGTGGCGACAGGGAAGCCTACGAACGTTGGCTAGAATCTCAAAAAGACCGACAAGCTGCTGAGGTATAGCGAGGTAAATTTAACGGCGATCGCTATTCGATAGACTTGCGAAAATCAAGCTTAGGGCGATCGCCTTAAGCTACCGCACCAAAAAAGCCGCACACTCAACATGAGAAGTCTGAGGAAAGAAATCCGCCGGCTGCACTCGCGCTAACTTATAATCCCCATTTTCGCACAAAATCTTCAGGTCGCGAGCCAAAGTAGCAGGCTTGCAGCTAACATAAACAATGCGATTTGGTTTGATTTCCTTGATAGCTTGCAAAACCGCGCGATCGCACCCTTTCCTCGGCGGATCTAGCAGCAGAATATCCGGTGTCAATCCCAAGGAAGGCAGCAAACTCTCTACAGTTCCCGCCTGAAACTCGACATTTCTCACGTCATTTAACTCAGCATTTAATTGGGCTTGTTCGATCGCCGCAGGTTGCACTTCTAAACCTATCGCTATTTTTACTTGTTTTGCCAGGGGTAAAGTAAAAGTACCAATTCCGCAGAAAGCGTCAACCAAAATCTCGTTTCCCTGCAAATTCAATTCCCCTACCATCACCTCTAACAACGCTTCAGCAGCCTCTGTATTAACCTGAAAAAAAGTATCGGCTCTTAGCTGAAATTTCAAACCAGCAAAGCTTTCTCGCAGATAAGAACGACCAGCAATGCAGCGAGTTTCGGTACCAAAAATCACATTAGTTTGAGCGGGATTTATATTCAAACAAACCCCTGCCAGTTGAGGATATTGTTTCAGCCACTCTGATGCTTGCTCTTCGAGTCCAGGCAACTCTCCAGTGCGAACTATTAAAGTTAGCAGCATCTCGCCAGTGCGCCGTCCGATCCGCAAGGACAAGTGACGCAATTCTCCTGTATGTTTCTTTTCGTCGTAGACTTGCCAATCCCGCCAGTGGATGTCTTCTTTAACTTCTTTTAACAAAGGATTGAGGCGCGGGTCTTGCACCGGACATTGATTGAGATTGACTAATTTGTGGGTGCTTTTTTGATAGTAACCTGCTTGGACTTGACCTGTTGCAGATATTGCCACCGGATAAGTCGCTTTGTTGCGGTATCCCAAAAATTGGGGAAATCCCTCGATTTTTCCCGTTAAAATTTCATCAACTTGGGGATTGCTAAATCCGCCAATCCGTTCTAAGGCTTGAATGATTTGATTTTGCTTGGCTGCAAGCTGATATTGATAATCTACGTGCTGCCACTGACAACCGCCGCACTTGTCGGCGACAATGCAGTTAGCTCGAATGCGGTGTTCGGAGGCTTCCAGAACTTTGTCCAGCTTGCCTGTAGCATAGGTGGATTTGACTTGCACGAGGCGGACAAGGACTCGATCGCCCGTCACGGTATCGGGCACAAACACCACTAACTCACCAAAACGACCAACTCCGTCGCCGGTGTCTGTCAAGTCGGTAATCTCTATCTCAATCAGTTGACCTTGCTGGCAAGGGTTTGCCAATTTCGTCGAGTTTGGGGTCGGGAATTTAGATTTGGTCACAAGTAGTCGTGGTAGGATTTAATATGGTAATGCAATATCGCTCTCTCTTTCCTGAGATAAGTCGTAGCGAAGCTCGGCTCCATCCATCGCACTCAAGCTCAATAGCAGGCTGTATTCCTGCTGCTGAACGTCTTGCTGCTAAAGCCAAGCTTCAACCTGCAAGTCAAGCCTGCCGTGAGTTGTCTCGATCGATCCTGTGCGATATGCTGTTGGGGCGAGGTAGCAAAAACTCGTTAAACAGTCAAAGTGTCTGCCGACATCAAAACTCTCACTCGCAGTTTTTGAGTTTTTCCCGCAGTACCCTGGAACACAGGGAAACTGGCTTGAACATCAAGCATAACGTTTGCGGAGATTTACCCGCTACTTCTAATGTTGATAAATGTTAGAAGCAAAGTAAATCGCCCCACCAAGAATCTCATCTTTAAGGGATGAGAATGTCAATTAATCTTACTCTCAAATATCCTCAATTCTTTTGAATAACAATGAGCGTAGTTAGCCAACTAATTCTCCAAGCCGACGACGAACTTCGCTATCCCAGTACCGGCGAACTTCAAAGCATCAAAGATTTTTTTAAAACCGGAGAACAGCGGGTGCGTATTGCTACTGCGCTGTCTGACAGTGAGAAAAAAATTGTTGAAGAAGCTAGCAAAAAACTTTGGAAAAAACGCCCTGACTTTATCTCCCCCGGAGGTAATGCTTACGGCCAACGCGAACGGGCTTTGTGTCTGCGCGACTACGGCTGGTACTTGCGCCTGATTACCTACGGTATCTTGGCGGGTGACAAGGAGCCGATCGAAAGCATCGGTTTGATTGGCGTTCGGGAAATGTATAATTCTCTCGGCGTTCCTGTTCCTGGCATGGTCGAAGCTATCCGCTGTTTGAAGGAAGCTTCTTTGGCTTTGCTCAATCAGGATGATGCTAAGGAAGCAGCTCCTTATTTTGATTATATCGCTCAGGCAATGTCTTAATTGCTTTGGTGATTGCTTTCATCAATGTGGCGGAGCATTCGCGGGTGATTTTTGGGGTGATTTTATCTCGCAATTGCTCGCAAATGTTTCGCTTCTGTTTTGGGACAGGAAATCTGCCTAATTTCTGCTAGGAAGCAATGCAGTTTAAGCTTTCCCAGATGTTGAGTTCGTCTTGTCTTTCACTGCACATTTGATTTAAAAAGTCAAGTGTTTTTGGCAAGGATTGTTTTTTGAATTTCCGGCTGTCGTAGTGAATGGATGTTTTGAGCTGCGAGAGTTCTCCAAGGGTGGGGCAGGTCTGGATGTGATGGGCGATCGCATTTTGCCATTCTTCCAGCCTGCGGTAGCTGACAAACAGGCCGCCTCTATCCCGATGGTGGACGAAAACCACGAAAGCCCAGGATTCGACTCGCTTAATCAGGTTTTGGCGGATTTTGAGCAGTTGGGCGATCGACCTGACGGTGATGCGGAGCTTTTTCGAGGGCTGGATCCGGCGAAATAGTGGTGTCATAGCTGTCTATTTATCTTGTTCCAAGATTGTAACACAATATTGTCAACTTTCAAACTTAAAAAGTGAAACTAGAAAGTCAGGCGTGATAGCTTAGCTTTATGCAGATAGGTGATGACTGATGGTTGTAGCAGAAGCTAGGCGAGAAAAAGAATACTTGAGACGGAGATTTACTGATACCGGGCTGCGGCGGTTGGGTAAATTCCTGCGATCGTGGCGGGAAGCTAGGGGGTGGAGCGTTCACGAACTGAGCGAAAAGACCAAGCAGCATGAGGCTCAATTTTATAATCTAGAGGGAGAGCCTTTGCCGAAAGTCTTGGGGGTCAGCATTGCAGGCATTTCGAGAATCGAAAATGGCTATTACAACAAGCCTGCACCCGATCTTTTGTGGCTGTTCCTCGATGTTCTCGAACCAGTTCACCCGGTTGAAAAGCGGTTGGTTACTCTAGAAGACTTACTGTTGATCGGAACTGAATTTTGGAACCCAAACGTCGAGGCGTAGGATTGACATAATAGTAAAATTGGATCTGTAAAATGCCGGGATTTCTTGACTTTAAGGCTGTCGTCGATCGGGAAAAACTGCGCCCTGTGCGATTTACGGATACGGGACGCGGTAGATTGGGCAAACTTCTGAAAGCAGCTAGAGAGATTCGGGGCTGGTCAATTATTGAAACAGAAATGGTCACCAAAGAATACGAGGCCGCTCTGTTTCGGACAGCCGGAGATCCTGTACCAAAAGATGTCGGTATTAGTAATGCAACTGTTAGTCGCTACGAACGCGGGAAGTTAGAAAGTTTGGATTGGCGATCGCTCTCTCTGTTATGCTTTGTGCTCAAACCGATCGATCCGGTGACTGGGGAAGCCCTGGAACCGACAAATGCTTTATATATCGCGTGCGAACATCCCCCATACAACGATGCGAAGCTCTATGACTAGATTATTTGCAGATAGGTAATGTCAGAACTCTCTAACAAGGCTGTGGTAGATAATCGGCAGGAATTGCGTCCCGTTCGCTTCACGGAAACGGGGCGGATGCGTTTGGGGAAGATTTTAAAAGTCGCAAGACAGACAACAGGTTGGTCTGTCAGCGAAACAGAGTTCAAAACAAAGGGATTTGACATCCACCCCGACCTGAAGGTACGGGGATTCCCAATCATTGCTAATTGGGTTTCTGCTTCATAGCACCAGCCTTCCGAGACTTGCTCTCTTCAGGTCTTACGGTCGCTCCACAGACTGAAACGGCTAGCCCAGCCGCCAAAATATTTTTTGCCGCATTGATATCGCGGTCGTGATTAGTCCCACACGTAGAACACTCCCATTCGCGAATGTTCAGCGACAACTTCTCAACAATATGACCGCAGTTTCCACAGCGCTTAGAACTAGGAAACCAGCGGTCTATTTTTATTAAATCCCGCCTGTACCACTCACACTTGTAGCTTAGTTGGCGAATTAATTCACCCCAACTAGCATCGCTGATGGCAAGAGCTAATTTATGGTTTTTCACCATATTCTTGATAGCTAAATCCTCAACTACAATCGTTTGGTTTTCACGAACGAGTCGAGTCGTTAGCTTGTGCAAGAAATCTTTACGCACATCAGTTATCTGCGCGTGGATTTTTGCTACTCGTTTCCGTGCTTTTTCTCGGTTGTTGCTTCCTTTTTGCTTGCGAGCCAAAGCTTTTTGCTTTCTTTTTAACTTCTTCCGTAGTTGTTTGAAAGGTTTGGGATTGGTGATTTTATCGCCGTCGCTGGTAGCAATCAGGCTGGTAATCCCCACATCCAATCCAATAGCTTTATCTGACTTGGGAAGTGGCTTGATTGTGTAGTCGTCCACGAGGATTGACACGAACCAGAGTCCAGCAGGTGTTAACTTCACCGTAATAGTTGACGGAGTACAACCTGCAGGAATTTGTTTGCTCCAACGAATAGGTAACGGCTCGTTACATTTAGCCAAGAATACCTGTCCGTTTTTCCAACGGAAGGCAGACTTGGTAAATTCAGCGCTACCACCGTTATGCTTCTTCTTGAAATTAGGATACTTGGCTCGTCCTGCAAAGAAATTGGTGAACGCTGCCTGAAGATGGCGGAGTCCTTGCTGAAGAGGTACGCAGCTAACATCATTCAAGAAATCCAGTTCTTCCTCTTTCTTCCAGTTCGTCAGCATAGAGGAAGTTTCGCCGTAGCCAACTCTTTCCTGGCGTTCGTACCAAGATTTTGTGCGGTAAGCCAAAGCCTTGTTGTACACTAGCCGAGTACAGCCCATTGTCCGTCGCAAGAGGTTTTCTTGCTCGGCGGTGGGGTAGAATCGGTAGCGGTAGGCTTTTTCCATCTTCACACTCTAGCACGTCTTTTGTGAAGTTGGTTTTATGTCGTATATTGTTGTTTATCTGCGGTGATTGATTACCGATCGCCCTTTTGTTTAGCAATTAAAGCTTTAGCTTGCTGCCACAGAGATTCTAACTCTTCTGGGGCATAATCTGACAAAGGTCGATCGCACGCAGCCTCTACCTTCGCAAACCGCTGCACAAAGCGATCGTTTGTTCCTTGCAAAGCAGCCGACGGATCTAAATCGTACCAGCGAGCTAATTGAATCAACACAAACATAATATCTCCCAATTCTGACTGCTGCGCAGCCTTATCCTCGTGTTTGAGAGCGTGTTCAAATTCGGCTATTTCTTCGTGAAATTTATCCCAAACGCCCTCTACGCTGTCCCAATCAAAACTCACTTCTGCAGCTTTTTGAGAGATTTTCATCCCGGCGGCGATCGGCGGCAAAGTGCTGGCATAACGGCTCATTTTCGAGGCTAAAGTTGCCGGCTTTTCCGAAGTTGTGCCTTTTTCTGCTGCTTTGATTTTTTCCCAGTTTTCGTTGACTTCATCGACGCTGTTGACTTCGATATCGCCGAAGACGTGGGGATGTCGCCGAATTAGTTTTTCTGTAATGCCCGCAGCGATTTCGGCGAAGGTAAACTGATTCGATTCGCTGGCAATTTGAGCTTGCAGAATTACCTGTAACAGTAAGTCGCCCAATTCTTCGACGATCGCATCTTTATCTCCTTTGCGAATCGCGTCGGCTGTTTCATAAGCTTCTTCGATTATGTGAGGAATTAGAGTTTGGGGAGTTTGGGCTAAATCCCAAGGACATCCGCCGTCTGGCGATCGCAATGAGGCCACAACTTCTATCAGTTCTTTGAGTGCCCTCAGCGATCGACTTTCAGAATTAGACATAATAATTTACCTTTTATATCAACCGCGCCCGACGGTTATAACGTTGTTAAGGGCTCCAACCCTTGATTCTATTACTTCTTCCTTCTTCCTTCTTCCTTCTTCCTTCTTCCTTCTGCTATGGATTTCCTAGATGTGCGAGTGGGAGCTTGGATTTTGGGCCTCTTAATTGTCTTAGGAGGGCGCCACCCGCTCAATCCTTTCTTTTTGAATCTTTTGTAAGCAGAGCCGCCCCAATCGCTCAGATAGTGGCTCATAGCGCCCAATTCTAGACCGATGTAAACGGCTAAAATTTCGATCGGGTGTTCCCAGAGCGATCGCCCGTAACTCAAAACCACATCCTGCCAATTCCAACCTAAGTTCCCGACTTTTTCGGCCACTGCCAATCCCAACACTCCGAAAACCGCGATCCAGATAGCGAGGTACAAGATTCGCAAAGCAGTTCCGATCAGAGGGCCGTGGGACAAAAAAGAGCGGTGGCGCAGGCTTTTTTGGTACGGGAGCCAAATCGCTTTGAACCATCCCCAGCGTTGATACTGGCAGGAGTAGATATCCAAGTCCGGGCCAAACATCAGCCCGCCAAATAAGAAACTGCCGGAAACGAGCAAAGTCAAGTTGCTGCTCTGAGTCTGGCCAAAGGTGAGACCTGCCACCAAGGGCAAACTCCACATGGTTATTCGATCGTGGGTGCGGCCAGAGGGCATTTAAAGTTTAGGAATTTTTTTACTTGATCTTTCTGAGTTACTGTGATATGATAAATCCCTGTGAGTGCAATTGGGCGATTAGCTCAACGGTAGAGCGCCTGCCTTACACGCAGGATGTTGTAGGTTCAAATCCTACATCGCCCATATGATAAGTCAATATCAACAGTTAAAGCCGTTTTTAGCCGTCAAGCCGAGAACGGCTTTAACTGTTGCTGTTGACGGTTGACTTTTGAATTTGGTGACGACTAAATTTAACATTCTGTGGCGGATGTCTCAAAAGTTGGCACTCAATGCTAGAAAATTAATTTATTGATTTTCTTTTTTAGAACCTTGTATATGAAGCCTAAAATAACCAGCCCGATCGCGTGGCAGCAAGCTGAACTACTCATGCAGCCAGCCATGATCCGAGTGATCGACAACATCCGCAAACAATTAGAAGAGTCAGTCTGGACGGGCACTTATCAAGAAGTGCAGATTCCCATTCCGGGCTATCAACTAATTTTAGAGCTTCAAGGCGAGCAAAGATGCATCGATATTTGGGAACTTTGCTATCGAGTCTGCTTTCTCAACTATCAGCCAGCCCACACTCAAATCCAAAGCCAAGAAGTTGTAATTGATACTAGCTTGATTGACGATGACACTGGCGATGTAGATTGGAATCGTCTTGATGCCAAAGCCAGCCAATTAATACAAGAAATATTCGCTAATTTGGACAAATAGTCAGTTGTCATTTGACAGGAAAGCAGTAGTTAACAGTCAACACTCAACAATTAACAGTTAACAGTAATCAGTCAACAGTCATCAGTCAACAGTCAACAGTCAACAGTCAACAGTCAACAGTCAACAAAATTTTATGCTGATTCAAGAATTGCACGACATTCAAGCAGGGGCCGGTGCTACATTTGCAGAGTTAACAACCAAAGAAATTGTGCCAGTGAGTTTTGGTAACGACGCAGAAGCGATCGCAGCAACTAAACAAGGTGCAGCTTTGTACGATCGCACTCACTGGGGACGCATTCAAATCTCAGACAGCGATCGCCTCCGGTTCTTGCACAATCAAAGTACCAATAACTTCAATATACTCAAACCCGGTCAAGGTTGCGACACTGTTTTCGTGACTTCCACCGCCCGGACGATCGACCTCGCCACCGCCTACGCTACAGAAGATGCCGTACTGCTGCTAGTCTCAGCCAACCGCCGCCACCAACTACTGGAATTGCTCGATCGCTATATTTTCCCAATGGATCGCGTCGAGTTAACAGATTTAACCGATACAACTGTTGCTTTCAGTTGCCTCGGCCCGCAAAGCACTCAACTACTAGAAAAAATCGGAGCTACCGAACTCGACAATCAACCTTACGCTACTCACAAATTGATAAATTTTGCAGGTATCGACGTCCGAGTTGCGGTTGGTAGCGGTTTAGCAACTCCCGGATACACGTTAATTGCGCAAGCTGGCGATGCAGCCAACTTGTGGAAGGAATTAGTCAAAGCTGGGGCCGTACCGATGGGCGATCGAGTTTGGGAACAACTCCGAATCGAACAAGGACGCCCCGCCCCCGATTTTGAACTCACAGATGATTACAACCCCCTAGAAGCCCGCCTTTTACACACGCTTACCTATGACAAAGGCTGCTACATCGGTCAAGAAACAATTGCCCGGTTGAACACCTACAAAGGAGTCAAACAGCAACTTTGGGGCGTGCATTTGAGCGGTGCTGTTGAACCCGGAACAGCAGTCACAATCGGAGAAGAAAAAGTCGGCAAACTCACCAGTTTTACGGAAACTGAATCCGGCTTTTTTGGTCTTGCTTACATCCGCACAAAAGCCGGCGGCGAAGGGCTGAAAGTGCAAGTCGGATCGGTGTCAGGGGAAGTAGTAAATGTACCTTTCTTGAGTTCGTAGTTGCGATCGGTCGCCTGTTGGCGCCGCAGCCCAAAACTTTTTTGTTGAGGTTGATTGGGGAAGGATATTAACACAATAAATGGGTCTAAAGTCGTATCTTTAGATAGATTGGCCAACCAACAACAGCAATTATTTTGTATATACGAAATTGCCCGTCCCGATCGACCGCTAACAACCGATATCGACAAGGGCGGGAATGATGCCGTTAACAATATCCGAGAAAAGCTAAATCTCGACCAACCCATTGGCTCCAGTACCAAAAAATTTATAGAATCGGTAAAAAATAACGTGGGCGAAGCAGTTATCCCAGCACGGGAAGCATTAGAAAAAGCTGCCGCTCTAGGTAGCTGGTAGCAGCAGCCGTACAGATAATCTTCAGTCGGCTGGCGTCCACCAAGTTATCGATCGGATGGACGATCTTATGGGTCTATTATCAGCAACCCCAGTGTCCCGTCTAGCCCAGCTCTATGTCTGCGAGTACAAAGGGAAATTCAGCAGCCAGTACAGCGCAATATTTATTGAGGTCATTCTTTCCTATCTTCCCTCTCGCCCCAGCATCTATCTTAAGGCGGATTCTCCTGAGTGAGTAACTGAGGTTCAATAGAGAAAACCGTGTATGCATACGGATGGATCTTCATGAAGCGCGATGCCACAGGCAAGTTTGTTAGCAATTGGAACTCGGAGACGAAACAACGAGTTAGCGTATCTCTTACCAATACAGCATGGCGATCGCTCGATAAAGAGGCTCACAGGCGAGGAATTTCTCGCTCTGAAGTCATTGAACGCTTTGCTCGCACTCTTGAAGGCCAACAGTTGTTCCCTGCCCAAGAAACTGAGCGCAAGGTGGCAACGATTCTTGAAAGCATTACGGATGCTTTTGTCGCCTTCGATCGCAACTGGCGCTACACCTACGTGAATCGGGCGGCGGCTAAAATCCTGCACAAAACGCCAGAAGAGTTACTGGGCAAGCACGTTTGGAATGAGGTTTTTCCCGAGTTGGTCGGTGGAATTGCCTCTAGGGAACTACATCGGGCAGTGATGGAACAGGTTCCTGTTTCCTGGGAAGAATTTGGAGAGCCGGTTCAGCGTTGGTTAGAGGCGAATGCCTATCCCTCTGCGGAGGGTGTAGCGGTTTATTTTCGAGATGTAACCGATCGCAAGCTTGCGCAGGCAGAACGAGAACGGTTGTTGCACGAGCTTGAAATTGAACGGGCCCGATTTGAAGCCGTTTTGCGACAAATGCCTGCTGGAGTAATGATTGCCGATGCGGCATCTGGTAAATTAGTTCTGGCGAACGAACAAACCAAGCAAATTGTTGGGTATGGCTACGAACAATTGCTTGAGCTTGAGGACTATGCACCCCTTATTCCATCTGAAATCTTTCACTTAGATGGTCAACTCTATTCGCCTCATGAGTATCCATTAGTGCGATCGCTAAAAACAGGTGAAGTCGTTACCAACGAAGAGATAGAAATTCATCGAAATGATGGTAGCCGCATTTTCATTAACGTCAACTCAGCACCAATTTTAGATAAGCAGGGGCAGATTGTTGCAGCCGTTGTTGTCTTCCAAGACGTGAGCGAACGCCAACGTGTAGAGCAAGCCTTACGCGAGAGTGAATCGCGGCTACGAGGTTTATTTGATGCAAATCTCATTGGCATTATTATTGGCGACTTTCAAGGCAATATTCTGGAAGTCAACGACGCTTGGCTTGCCACTTTAGGTTACACGCGAGAAGAAGTTTTATCGGGAGAGGTAAACTTCCTTGAGATTACTCCACCGGAGTTTCGGCATTTAGACGAGCAAGCAATGGCACAGATGAAACAAGTTGGTCGCCCTGCGCCGTTTGAAAAAGAATACATTCGTAAAGATGGTACTCGCGTTCCTGTTTTAATTGGGACTGCCTATTTAGGAGGACCCAAGAATTTAGGTGTAGGCTTCTCCATCGACTTAACAGAGCGCAAACGCTTGGAATCAGAACTGCGGCAGCAAGAGCAACAGTTCAAAATGGTGGCTGAAAATGCCCGAGACATTATTAGCCGACTTGATGCAGAATTTCGCCATATTTATGTCAGCCCTTCTGTAGAAGTGGCAACAGGTATTCCATCAGAGCAATTTGTTGGCAAGACCAATGTTGAGCTGGGAATGCCAGAAGACCTCTATCGTTTTTGGCATGATAGTTTACGGCAAGTCTTTGCAACCGGGCAGGAACAGACGATTGAATTTAAGTTTCCGACTCTAAATACTATTCGATGGTATCAGGCGCGTCTTGTCCCCGAATTTGCCAGTGATGATTCTGTGGCATCAGTTCTGAGTATTGCTCGTGATGTGACGGATTACAAACAAGTTGAACAGGCATTGCGAGAGAGCGAAGAACGCCTGCGATTGGCATTAACAGCGGCTCAGATGGTGGTCTGGGATATGGATTTGCAGAGCAATCGAGTGGTGTGTTCTGCTAATGCTCTAGACCTTTGGGGTTTTCATGAAGGGACGGGAGAAGAGTTTTTTGCGCTCATTCATCCAGACGATCGACAACAGGTGCTCCAAGCGACGGCACGGGCAATCGCTGGAGAACAGCCCTACGCACCGGAGTATCGGGTAATTAGTCCAGACGGCGTTGTGCGCTGGCTCAAGAGTCAGGGACAAGTTTATCTGGATGAAACCAAACCCAGAGTTCGCATGATTGGCGTTTCGGTTGACATCACCGAACGCAAACAGATCGAAGCAGAGCGCGATCGCCTTTTAAAACGAGAACAAGCTGCCAGACTCGAAGCAGAAAACGAACGCAAGCGGTTGCATGACATCCTGATGCAATTGCCTGCCATGATTGGTATTGTTAAAGGTGCCGATCTCGTGTATGAATTTGCCAATCCAACTTATCTAGAAGGGACTGGGCGCACTCCAGAAATTATTGGAAAATCAATACGAGACGTTTTCCCGGAGATTGAAGGACAAATTTACCTTGAAGCGCTCGATCGCGTTTACCGGACGGGAGAAACATTCATTGTGAATGAATCGCCTACTTACTGGGATCGGAACGGCGATGGGGTGTTGGAAGAAGCATTTTTCCACTGCATCTTTGTGGCTTGGCGGGATGCTGAGAGAACCATTCAGGGTGTGTTGATTTATAACATTGAAGTGACAGCCCAGGTGCGGGCAAGGCAACAAATTGAACAACTGCTCGAGAACCTCCAGCAGAAAGAAGAAATTCAGCAATTCCTAATCGAATTGAATGATGCGATTCGTGCCATTCAAGACCCCAAAGAAATTATGTGGCAGGTGGTTTGTGCCACAGGACAACACTTCCAAGTCACTCGCTGTACCTACGGTGAAATTGATTCTACTCAGGAATATGTAATTGTCGATCGCGACTATTGCAATGGTGTAATCAGCGTGGTGGGTAGACATCACATGGATTCCTTTGGCCCTAAACTCATTGCTGAATTAAAGCAGGGCAAAACTATCGTCGTGGATGATGTCGATCGCGATCCTCGGACTGCCGGATCGGGGGCTGCTACCTTTGACGCAATTCAAACCAAATCTCTCCTGTGTGTTCCCTTAGTGAAAGAGGGGCAATTTGTCGCATTGTTGGTGTTGCACCATGTCTCGGTTCGCTACTGGACCGAGGAAGATGTGGTGCGGATGGAGCGAATTGCTCAAAAAACCTGGCTAGCGGTGGAGCGAGCGCGGGCAGAAGAGAAATTGCGAGAAAGTGAAGCTCATCTGCAACTCGCGCTCAAGGTCGGACGGATGGGAACGTGGGACTGGGATATGCAGACCGATGCCTTGCTTTGGTCAGAAGGACACTTCATTGTGCTGGGTTTACAACCGAATGAGTGCAAACCGGGCTATGAAGTTTGGGCAAGTCGGGTTCATCCCGATGACTTAGCAGAAGCTGAGGCGAAACTTCAGCAAGCCATAGCTGACAACAAGGAGTATCACCATGAATATCGCCTGCGTTGGTCAGATGGCTCCATTCACTGGGTCGAAGCCAGAGGACAGTTTACTTATGATTCTCAGGGAAATCCCAAGCACTCGATCGGAGTTGTCATTGATATCACAGAACGCAAGCAAGCAGAAGAGGCGTTGCGTCAAGTCCTACAAAAGCTCAACTTCCATTTTGAAAACTCTCCCATGGCAGTCGTTGAATGGGATCGAGACTTTCGAGTCATTCGGTGGTCTGCTGGTGCAGAGCGCATTTTGGGCTGGAAAGCCGAAGAAATGCTGGGCAAATATTTAACAGAGATACCTTTTGTCTTTGAGGAAGACCTGGAAGCGGTTACTGAAGTCTGCCAACGGCTGGTCTGTGGTGAAGAACCCCATATTTTTTCATACAACCGCAATTACACAAAAGATCGCAGCGTTGTGCATTGCGAGTGGTATAACTCCAGTCTCAGGGACGAATCGGGACGGATGATTTCGGTGTTATCGCTGGTGCTGAATGTGACGGAGCGCAAGCAAGCAGAACAAGAACGGGAACAACTGTTAGAACGCGAGCGCGTTGCACGGTCCGAAGCGGAAGCCGCACAGCGCCAACTGGAAACCATCTTTGAAACATCACCGATTGGACTTGCCCTGCTAGATGCCCAGCAGCGATTTATTGCCATCAACGAAGCATTAGCAGAAATTAATGGATTAACCCGCGAGCAACACTTAGGCTACTCAATTCCAGATCTTTTTGGTCAGTCCGATCCCAAATTAGTTGAAGTCTTCCATCAGATTTACGCCACAGGGAATCCTTTCATTTCACCGAACTTTGCGGTGAATGTTCCCGGACGCAGCGATCGCCGTCCCGGTTACTACAATGTTTACTATCTTCCAACTGTTAACTCAAACGGTCAGGTCGAAGGCATTCTCGTGTATGTGGTAGATGTCACGGAACGGGTGCAGTTAGAATGTGCCCAACGCTTTCTCTCTGAGGCAAGTGCGGTGCTTGCATCCTCACTCGATTATCAAACAACTCTGGAGCGAGTCGCGCAGCTTACAGTGCCGGAATTAGCGGACTGGTGTACGGTTCACATGATAGAAGAGGATGGTGCGATCGAGCAGATTGCGGTTGCTCACATCGACCCTGCCAAGCTTTCATGGGCATATCAGATTAGAGACAAGTATCCTCTGAACCCGGATGACCCTCGCGGTGCTGCATACACGTTGCGAACTGGACAACCTGATTTAGTGCCGGAGATTCCCGATGAACTGTTGGTACAAGCAGCGCGCGATTCAGAGCATTTAGAGATTCTGCGGCAGGTTGGATTCAGATCCGTAATGACGGTGCCGCTGCGAACTCAGGCACGAATTCTAGGGGCCATTTCCTTTATCTCAGCCGAATCGGGACGGCGGTATACCTCAGCAGATTTGCAACTGGCAGAGGAATTGGCGCGCCGTGCTTCCTTGGCGATCGACAATGCTCAGCTATATCGGTTAGCTCAACGCGATCGCGCAAAAGCAGAAGCCGCTAACCGGATTAAAGACGAATTTTTAGCCGTATTGTCCCACGAGTTGCGATCGCCCCTCAATCCGATTCTGGGCTGGACAAAATTGCTGCGAACTGGGCGACTCAATGCCACAAAAAGCGAGCAAGCCCTAGAAACGATCGAACGCAACGCCAAGCTGCAAGCGCAATTAATTGAGGACTTGTTGGATGTCTCGCGCATTCTGCAGGGAAAAATGACGTTAAACGTCGCTCCTGTGAATCTAGCAGCAATGATTGAAGCCGCCCTGGAAACGGTACGGCTGGCAGCCGAAGCCAAACAAATTCAAATCCAGACTGCATTTAATCCTATTTCAGGAACGGTTTCAGGCGATACAAATCGCCTCCAACAGGTAGTCTGGAACCTCCTCTCCAATGCGGTGAAGTTCACCCCAACTGGAGGACGCATCGAGGTGGGACTAGAGCAGGTTGGCACCTATGCTCAGATTCAAGTCACAGATACAGGAAAAGGCATCACTCGAGACTTCTTACCCCATGTCTTTGACTACTTCCGTCAAGAAGATGGCACAATAACCAGAAAATTTGGCGGATTGGGATTGGGGCTGGCGATCGTCCGTCATTTTACCGAACTGCACGGAGGAACCGTTCAAGCAGACAGCTTAGGACAGAACTTAGGGGCTACATTTACCATCCGGCTACCGTTAAATATTGTCGAGGCAGAACCCTCTTCTGATGACAGACATTCAGAAAGTGCGACAGATTTAGCAGGGATTTATGTCTTGGTGGTGGATGACGATGCAGATATGCGGGAGTTGGCAGCATTCACCCTGATGCAATCTGGCGCAAAAGTTACGACAGCCGCTTCGGCTGCACAGGCGTTGACTCTCCTGAATCAATCTGTCCCCGATCTGCTGTTATGTGACATTGGGATGCCAGAGATGGATGGTTATGCCCTGATTCGGCAAATTAGAAAGCGGTCACCCCAACAGGGAGGCACGATTCCTGCGATCGCACTTACTGCCTATGCCGGAGAAATCAATCAGCAGCAAGCCTTAGCTGCCGGATTTGGGATGCATATCTCCAAGCCTGTGGAACCTGAAGAATTGGTAAAAGCGATCGCCCATTTGCTAAGACACTGAAGGACTTGAGTTTTGGGCACGTTGCAGGCACAGTAATGGCATTATCAACTTAAGCTGCGATTTTTAGCTTTATTAGGACATAGACTATACAGTAGTAGTTTCCCCGCAACCTTTCATGGCAAAACCTTACAGTTATCACTTGGGCCAGAAAGTGATGCAACCAATTGAAGTCCATAGTCTCCAGAAAAGCCTGTGTCAGTAATTCAGGTCAACGGAATTGATTTGTACTACAACATTCAAGGTTCCAGCGAAAACGAGTCATTACTGCTGATAGCGGGGTTTGACAGTGACAGTTCAACTTGGGCTGCAATGATGCGATCGCTAGTTAAGCAATATCAGGTGCTTCGCTTTGATAACCGAGGAGTTGGGCAAAGTGAAGCGCCAGACAGTCCTTACAGCATCAAACAAATGGCGGCTGATGCAGCGGCGCTGTTGGATTACTTGAGCATTTCTCAAGTCCATCTGGCCGGTCATTCAATGGGTGGACAGATTGCTCAAGAACTGGCTTTGGCATATCCAGAAAAAATCCAAAGTTTGATACTTCTGTCATCTTGGGCAAGGGGAGATGAAAAGTTTAATTCACTCATCAAATTGTTTGGCGACTTGACACAGAAATTAGAGGGAACGCTTTATCAGAGGGTTCTCTTGCCTTGGCTGTTTACCGATGCGTTTTACTCGATTCCAGGGGCAATGGAACAACTCATCACCTTGATTGAGAATCAACCATTTGGGCCGACACCTCATGGACTATATCACCAAAGCCGAGCTATTCTTGGCAGTGATACCACCGATCGCCTTGCAAACATTCATTGCCCTACACTCGTTATGGTTGGCAAAGAAGACCTTCTTAGTCCGGTCAGATTTTCGGAGCAACTAGCTCAAGGTATACCCAATGCTGAACTAGCTATCCTCGAGCAAGGAGGTCACGCCTTTGTGGTAGAGTCGGCGGATACTGTAGCGAAGGTCATGCTTGATTTTCTGGCGAAGCATAGACAACGCATCGTACAATCCACACAGGATTGACACTCCCCTGCCTAAAGGCGAGGGGATTCTTGATTCGCAGAATCGACTTGCCGATGCAGAATTACTTCAACATCGGTAGCGGTCAATTCTCCACAAGCGTTCGGATCTAAAATCCAAGTTCCGGTGTGCCCCACCGTACTCAATCCCCGACTTAGGATATTTTTAGCGGCATTCCAATCACGATCTAATACGCATCCACACCGACAAGCATGGGTTCGCGTTGATAGACTTTTCTTAACAATTGTTCCGCAGTTAGAGCATTCTTGACTTGTTCCATTGGCGGGCACGGCAATCGTAATTCTTCCGAATACTTTGCCGAAATATTCCAACCACACTCGGAACATATACCAAGATGCGTCGTTAATCGATTTCGCTAGACAGTGATTCTTCACCATATTTTTTATCCTCAAATCTTCGTAGGCTACACAGTCGCTAGACTGGAGCGCGCATCTTGCCAATTTCACGGCAAAATCTTTACGTTGCCTACTTATTTTGAGGTGGCGCTTTCCTAAAATCACTCTAGCCTTTTTTCTATTTTGCGAACCCTTGACTCGTTTGGCAACTCGTCTTTGGGCTTTTTTTAACCTGCGCTCGGACTTGCGGATAAATCGCGGATTTTCGACTGCAACACCATTGGAATCTGTGTAGAACTCTTTTAGTCCCACGTCTAATCCAATGGCGTTGCCAGTAATTTCAATCTTCTCAGAGCGGTCAACTTGAATGCAGAACTGGACGTAATATCCGTCTGCTCGCTTTACCAAACGCACTCGCTTTATCTGACTGCGCTGATAGAAATGCAAGTCGCGAGTTCCTTTTAATTTGAGTTTCCCGATTCCTTTCTTATCGGTAAAAGTGATAGATTTCCGGTCATCTGCCAGACGCCAGCCAGTAGTCTTGTATTCGACCGAGCGGTTGTCTTTCTGGAATTGCGGAAACCCTTTTTTTCCTGAGACTTTCTTTTTACAGTTGTCATAGAATCGGGAGATCGCCGACCACGCTCTTTCTGAGCTAGATTGGCGAGCCATGCTGTTTAAGTCATCGCAAAACGGGAATTCTTTAGCTAGAACAGCGCTGTACTTATTCAAGTCGTATTTATCGACTTTTGTGTTTTCCATCCAAAAGCGCAAGGCTTTGTTGCGGATGAACTGCACCGTTCTAATTGCTTCGTCTACAGCGTCAAATTGCTGTTTTTTACCGAATGCTTTGAACTCAAAAACTAGCATGACTTCGACCTCATCACGATATCTTTATGCTAGCAGTGTTGGCTTAATATTGCCTAATTCTTCACAAAAATCTACAAACACAAGTACGGGCGTATCCCTAAATTAAGACAAAGCCGTCCTAAAAGGATGGGGTTTTAAACCCAGTTTTGTGATAACTACTGCCGAGTTGCTTGAAGCCGATCGTGCCCAAGCGATCTATCTGCCCCCCTATTCGCCTGAGTTCAACCGCATAGAGAAATGCTCGGCTTGGTTGAAAAGTCGAATTCGCAAACAGCTACACCACTCCATACTTTGCGCGATGCGACAAAAGCCGTTCTTAAGACAGTGTCCTAATGTCTGTGGCGACGGCTATATTTGGCAACAAATCTAATTTTTAATTCTTAACTTTTAAGTATTTGAGGATAACTTAATGCTGCTTGGTATAGATTTAGGAACAGGCTCTGCTAAGGCATTGCTCCTAGCTGCAGACGGAACGGCTGCTGGTCAAGCATCAAGCTCTTATCCTGTTAGTGCACCCCACCCCGGATGGGCTGAGTCGGAACCAGAAGATTGGTGGTTAGCTGTTGCCTCGGCTGTGAGGAAGGCTGTAGGAAATCATGCTGACCAAGTAGGGGCGATCGCACTTTCAGGGCAAATGCACGGTGTTGTCCTAGCTTCGGAGTCTGGTCAGCCCCTGCGTCCTGCTATCCTCTGGGCAGATACTCGCTCTAGTGCCGCGCTTAACACTTATCATTCGCTCGATACCGCTATTCTAGAGCGCTTGGGCAACCCGGTTACGGCTGGAATGGCCGGCCCCACATTGTTGTGGCTGCGAGAACACGAGGCTACTGTCTACACCCAAGCGCGTTGGGCACTTCAGCCAAAAGATTGGCTGCGGTTGCGGATGACTGGAGAAGTCGCAACCGAACCATCTGATGCTAGCGGTACTTTGCTTTACGATGTTGTGTCGGACAACTGGGCCCTGGAAGCCATCTGGGCGCTGAATCTACGCGGTGATTGGTTACCAAAAATTATCCCCTCTAGTGCGATCGCAGGCTACCTAACAACTATTGCGTCAGAGCACCTTGGCTTAAGAGTTGGCTTACCTGTTATCGCCGGTGCTGCCGATACCGCAGCGGCAGCGCTTGGTAACGGACTACTAGAGCCTGGTTTGGTTCAACTAACCATCGGCACAGGCGCTCAAATCATTACACCTCGCACGCAACCAATTATCGATCCTCATGGTCGTACCCATCTCTATCGAACCGCCCTACCTAACCAGTGGTACAGCCTTGCAGCAATGCAAAATGCCGGGTTAGCGCTTGAGTGGGTGCGAGGTATGCTCGGCTTGAGCTGGCAGGAAGTCTATACTAAAGCGTTTTCTGTTCCCTCAGGATGTGAAGGATTGACATTTTTGCCCTACCTCACGGGTGAGCGAACTCCACACCTTGACCCCTATGTACGCGGGGCATGGGTAGGGCTGGGACTTCATCACACACAGGCGCACCTGATGCGGGCAGCTTTAGAGGGAGTTGCTTTTGCCTTGCGACAAGGTTTTGAGGCACTTGAGGCAACAGGTTTTAAAGCGAGAGAAATGCGTTTAGCAGGCGGTGGAACGGCAGAAATGCCTTGGAAACAATTACTGGCCGATGTCTTGAGAATACCCCTCTATGCAACTACAGTTGCTGCTGCTTCCGCGCGGGGTGCTGCTCTACTGGCGGGTATAGGAATTGGCATATACGCAGATGCTAATGACACCAGCAAACTGGCAGCCACACCAACGCTTGCTGCAACTCCCCAATCAGTTGATCCAACCCTAGAACAGGCTTGGATGCGATATCAATCGCTTTATCCACGACTTAAAAAAATCGGATAGGAGTAAGGGATCCAGTAAGACTGCTTAATATCAGTCAAATAAAAGAAGAAAATTTACTAACATAATAGGTACATATTACATCGATATAGTAAGTGGAATAAATCTCCCCAAATCAGCCGATGCTTCTGATTTATACATACAGTGTAATGAATCTGCATCTATAAACTACCAGGAAGATGAAAAAAAGTTGTCTTAAGTCAGGGCGGTATTGTCTCCTCAAATTCTTACTTCAATTCCTTTTACAAACTATTTTATACTAAAAATACCACTTTTAGCTCTATCTACTATGTGCTGAAAATTGAAGAAAATTTTAAAGTTTCTGTTTGCCGAGATGTTAACAAACACAACAAAAGATAAATTATTTTTGAACTGAACTTTGAGAAATGTCAATTTTCAGAGCCTGTAAAACTCATACCAATAAATTTCCTTGAAAATGAAAAAACTGGCAGAATATAAAGCAGATTGCCCGCTTATAGACGACAATATCAGAATTTATAAAACCAGTTTTTTAGATGTTGAGGATTAATTAAATAAGCGTGCGAAGTGTGACCCGAATTTGGTACCAGATGGAAAAAACTTGAGTTAAATGATGACATAATCTTCGCCCAAAACCGCTTGACTGAGCTGGGGTGCCGGCTCTACTGGGTCGCTGTAATGAGTGTCAATGTATTTGATGAAACTTTCCCGGTAAGCTTTGAGATGCGAGTTAAGTGCTTCGATATCTTGCTTTCCTGTTGCGAAACTGTTATCTCTTCTAAATTGACCCGATTCCTTAACAAAAGCCATGTCAAATTGCCACAAAGCTCTATCAGTCGGGCGATATGACAAATCAACAATATCGTAAGCTGCGAAGCCTTGGGACTTCATAAAGCTCATTACATCATACATCTGACCGAACAAAGTAACTTCTACAATTACATATTCTGTCTGTTGCAAAATTTCAGTTGCTCCCGCTAAAACATCTACTTCCTGTCCGTCTACATCCACTTTAATTAAATACGGACCTGACAAGTTTCTTTCCCTGCATATTCCATCCAGGGTAATTGCTGGTATGTTTCTCAAATAAGGATTGCTGCTGTCAGTAACGCGATTTTCAGAAAGTGAGGAATGCAGCATACCGGGACTGACGTTGAGGGTGAAAACTCCCGCTTCTTTGGTCGCTGCAGCAATAATGTATTCTGCACTTTTGAGCTGGCGGCAAATTTTGGCGAGATAAGGTTCATTTTCGGCGATGGGCTCAATTAGCAAATGCCGCGAATTGGGGAAAGTTTCGTAAAGGTTAAAAGTTCCCAATGCCGCACCGACATCAATCACAGTTTGTGGTTCAAAACCTAAGTTTTTCGCCAGCCGCAAGCTGCCTAACATCTAGTTTCTGGGAACTCCTGTTTGTTGGTTCACAATTTTTTCCTACTTTTTTGAATGTAGATAAACGTGAAAGGTGTGCGATGTTGGATTGGTTCCTCAATCTAAAATGTTCCACTATTATGTACATTTTTTTAGTAATAGGCTTTTGGGTCTGTTCCACAAGAGACAAGAGAATTGATTTGTAATGGAACAGGCCGAAAAGCTTCTGAGATTTTTGCTAGATGTGTGTCAACCCAACTTACTACTATTTCGCAGACTTCTGCGCTTTGTTTTCCGATTCGACAGATTGCAAAGCTTCGTCGAGAATTGCCCGCGCTTCTTCGGCTTTACTTCTAGCTTCTCGATAGCGGACGTTAGCTTGAGCAAAGTTTTTGAGAACCTTGAAACCGTCTTTGAGGCGGGCAATTTCCTCGGGAGTCACAGCCTCATCTGTAAACAAAATGTCGATCGCCGCCCGGATTTTGAGTGCTTCTTCGCGGGATTCCATGACTTTCAATTTGAGACTTGCCAAATTGCTCAAAATCTGCACGGCTTCAGTAATCGCGTCCTCGCCTTCAGACGCAGCATCCTCGATATCCTTAACTTCAACAAACTGCTTGGGCCCAAATCCCTCCAGGAGTTCCGTAGGCAGCTTGCCCTCATCCATGAGCTCCATCAGCCGATCCATCGCTTCTTCGCGGGCTTTGGCTGAATCTTTCCCTTTGACGGTTAAAATAATTTCGGGGCTTTGAGGAAGTGTATAGCGAACCATATTTTGACAGCCTGTGCGCGAAAACAATTGAATGATATTTTATCTTTATTCGATCGCCTGTTGCAGCTATCAATCTGCTCCCTTACCAACTGCTTGCCAAAACTTGACACATATACACTCAAAAGGAACCCTCGACAATGAAAGATAAATTTCTTAACTTGCTCAACTTGCTTTTAGTAGCTGATGTATTTTTCGTCTTTGCCATTTTTGGGTGGTTTGCGATCGCAGTAGCCGGTCGATCGACCGGGGTGAATCTCGGTTTTGATTTGTGGTACAGTCTCTGGCAGCCCGTATTTAATCCCGCCCTCGGAATTCTGATGGGCGGTGCTATTCTCAGCGGTATAATTAACCAAGTTTCTAAACGCCTCAATCCCAAGTAAAATTGATGTTTTGTTGGAGACGGTGATTGGCTATGCTACGATTGTTGGCGATCGAACTTGTGGAATGCGTCAGAGATGAGGCACTCAATTAGGTCAATGAAGCTTGAAAATACATAAGTAGTCAAAAATGAGTGAAGCGCTCCCCGAAGGAGCGAGATCTTATCAAAGCAATCACAAAAGTTATCATAGCTTTACATTCTGTTACAGAGTAAAGTTTATTTTCGCCTACCTATTTACGTCGAAAATCAGGATTGGACGATCGGGATCTAAAAATATCAATTCATGTTCTGAGTAACAAAAGTCGGGCATTAATTATGGGAGAACAAAAATGTATCGGTATCCTCACTAGCGGAGGTGACTGTGCAGGCTTAAACGCAGTTATTCGAGCCGTTGTCTACCGCGCAACGGGAACTTACAATTGGAAAGTGATGGGGATTCGTCAAGCCACCAACGGCTTGATGAGTCGTCCCCCTGAAGCAATTCCCTTGGATATTGAGAAAGTAGACTCGTGGCTCACTATTGGCGGTACGATGCTAGGCACGACAAATAAGGGCGACCCTTTTGCTTTCCTGATGCCTGACGGGACTCTACGCGATCGTGCTGAGGACATTATCGAAGGCTATCATCAACTAGGTCTGGATGCCTTAATTGGCATTGGTGGCGACGGAAGTCTGGCCATTCTCAGGAAGATTGCTCAACAAGGTAATTTGAATTTAGTTGCTATTCCTAAAACTATTGATAATGATGTCGGAATTACCGAGCGTTCCATCGGTTTTGATACTGCTGTCAATATTGCCACTGAAGCACTCGATCGCTTGCATTTTACTGCAGCCAGTCACAGTCGCGTCATGATTGTTGAAGTCATGGGACGCGACGCCGGACATATTGCGATCAGTGCCGGAATTTCTGGGGGAGCTGATATAATTCTGATTCCCGAAATCCCTTACAAAATTTCCAAAATCTGCGCCCAAATCCAAGAACGCCAAGACCGGGGAAAAAACTACTGTTTAATTATAGTAGCGGAGGCAGTTCGCACTGAAGAAGGCGAGTTAGTAATGCACACAAATCGCTTGGGTCAAAGTCGATTAGGCGGAATTGGTCAGTATTTAGCTGATACAATTTCTGACTGCAGCGGTGCAGAAACTCGCGTCACCGTTTTGGGACACATTCAACGCGGAGGAACTCCTTCATCCCTAGAAAGATTAATTGCTTCTGCTTTTGGCATCGCAGCAGTTGATTTAATCGCCGAAGAGAAATACGACTGCATGGTATCTTGGCAAAAGCGGGAAGTTGTGAGCGTTCCTCTGGAAGATGCGATCGCCAAATACAGACCTGTAGACTTCGATGGTACTCTGGTTAAAACGGCCCGCGGTTTAGGGATTTGTCTGGGAGATTAAACAATTACCCTTCCGACTTCTCAAAGGTTTAGTTGGGGACGCACTCAGAACCACGAAACTGGGTTAACCGAGACTGAGGGTTTTAAGCCAGCGTATTGTGGTTAAAAAACCAAGGTGCTCACCGGCCGTGCTTCTACGACTAATATTAACCTGGAAGTAGTGGCGTTTCAACTATGATTAGTGTAACTTGCAATCAGTTCCGAGCGAGTATCGACCCCGAGTGCGATCGCACTCGGAACTACAAAATACCGCAACAAGTGGAAAGGTGAGAAATTGACACCATTTACTGCACAAATTAGAGTGCGCCATTACGAAATGGACGCCCTCGGTCACGTCAATAATGCTGTCTACCAGCATTATTTAGAACACGCTGCGATCGAACATTTAGAACACTTGGGATTTACACTCGATCGCTACCGGGAACTGGGCGGCGTCTTTGTAATGCGGCGGATAGAGATTGACTATTTGCGATCGGCAGCTGCGGGCGATAGACTGGAGATATCAACTTGGATCGAACAACTGCGCGGCCCGCGCGCCGTCCGCCGCTACGAAATTCGCTTACTTGGAAGTGACGAAATATTGTTAAAAGCCGAGGCGCTTTGGGTTTGGGTTGAAGTTACCACCATGCGACCGCGAGCAATTCCCAAACAAATAATTGATATTTTTGAATCACAATCTCAAGCATTACCAACATAGATAAAAAATCAACTATTATATTTGCAAAATCCTGTAAAAATCTCTTGGTTTGTAGTGAGGACTTCACTCCCCTATTCCCCGTTTGTAGAAGTGCAAAAAGTTGATTGTCGCCGGGGTGGCAAATCCCGATGGCAAAAAGTCGGATCGCCCGCCTGCCAGTTTGGATGCCGCAGAGGTACGATGGAATATAGGGAGGGAGGCCAAGCCCGGTAAGGTTAAGCTTGGCGACAATACCCACAGGAAGGGAAAAATGACACTTAACTTGCGGCGACCGATTTTAATTGGCGGAATAGGACTTTCAGCGGCGCTGTGGCTGTTGGAAACTCTACAGCATTCGGGTTCAGAAATGGGCGAAACGGCACTCATCGGTTTGGCGGCTGCCGGTGCGGGGTATTGGTGGTGGAAACAACAATCCCCCAAACTAGAACTCGCACTCCCGCAACCCCTAGCGAACCGGGAAGCAGCCGAAAAAGCGATCGCGGCTTCAGAAACCGCTATTAAATTGCTAGCCTCAGAAGCTCAAAACTCTGCAGATCCTGCTAATCTAACAGCAAAGCTCGATCGCCTGAAAGCCGAATTAGACAGACAAGATTTGCGGATTACCGTCACGGGCGGCAAAGCTGTCGGCAAAACTGCTTTAATTCAAGTTTTAAATTCTAATTGGGCATCTCAACACCCGCAAAAGCTTAGTTTACAAGAAACAGCACCGCTGTTTGCTAATACAAATGCTTCGACCAAAATCTACGGTGATTTAGTGCTGTTTGTGACAGCGGGCGACATCACAGATTCCGAATTTAAAACATTATCTCAGCTAGCGTCCGTCGGTCAGCGCGTGCTGCTAGTCTGGAACAAACAAGACCAATATTTGCCAGCACAGCAGTCGCAAATTTTGCACTCTTTGCAGCAGAAAATGCAAGGAATATTGGGTACAGAAGATATAATTGCGATCGCAGCTTCTCCCAATTCTATTAAAGTGCGCCAACACCAAGCGGACGGCACATTTCAAGAACGGATCGAAACTCAAGTCTCTCAACTCGAGGCGCTGACGGAAAGATTGACTAAAATCTTAACTGAAGAACGGCAACAGTTGGTCTGGGCGAGTGCAGTGCGCGAGGCTGCAAGTATCAAGTTAGAGGCGAAAACCCTATTGAATGGAGTCAGGCGCGATCGGGCAATTCCCATTATCGAACAATATCAGTACATCGCCGCCGCCGCCGTTTTTACTAATCCGGTTCCAGCTTTAGACTTGCTAGCAACAACCGCCATCAGCACCCAACTCGTAATCGATCTCGGCGCTATCTACCAGCAAAAGTTTTCCTTAGAGCAAGCTAAGACAGTAGCGGCAACTTTGGCCAGTCAAATGTTTAAATTGGGATTAGTAGAACTGTCTACTCAAACTATTTCTGGACTGCTCAAAAGCAATGCTGTCACCTACGTAGCAGGAGGCGCGGTGCAGGGAATTAGTGCAGCATATTTTACCAGAATTGCGGGACTGAGTTTAATTGAATATTTCCAAAGTCGAGAAGTGGAAAATGCTGGAATAGGCTTTTTAAATATCGACCAGTTGACTAAAACTTTGCAAGCAGTATTTACCCAAAATCAGCAAGTTTCCTTCTTGCAATCTTTCGTCAACCAAGTGGCGAGTCGCCTTTCACCTCAGGTATCTGGATCCGAAACCGTTAAGTCGGCAGCCAATTAGAAGTAGTCCAGCATCTGATGTTAAATTCGGTTTATCGCCCATGATATGCGTAGGGACACGGCACTGCCGTGTCCTAGCTGCCATCCATTAAGAAACCATTAATTCAGCGGCCAATTAGAAGTAGTCCAGCATCCGATCTTAAATTCGGTCAATCGCCTAGGATATCTGATATTAAATCCGGTCGATTGCCCAGGATATGCGTAGGGACACGGCAGTGCCGTGTCCCTACCTAACTCCCAAATAAAAAGCTAGAAATTTCTCAAAAATTGTATTAACATAAGAAATAGAATTTATAGTTCGACGCTCAATTATACCTGCTTAAAAAAGCCGATCGCCAATGGCTGACAATTCCCTTCAAGAAAATCGCTTATCCCTAGCCCGCGCCAGTTTGCGCGAATCCCTGGCGCGCTATTCCCACCTGCGCCAAGGCAAAAAAAACTCGAATAATACAGAATTAGAAGCGGCACTGCAAAGTCAGTTAGATATCTTAACTTCTACCTCAGAAAAACTAGAACACAACGTCATTCGCATTGCTACTTTCGGCCTAGTCAGCCGCGGCAAATCAGCCGTCTTAAACGCGCTTTTAGGTCAAAAAATCTTGCAAACAGGCCCTCTCAACGGCGTGACTCAGTGGCCTCGTTCCGTGCGCTGGAGCGTGCCTTTATCCTTCCTTGACAGCGATGAATCCCCCCAACCGCCGCTTGGCAAGGGGGGGCAAGGAGGGGTGCAAGTTGAATTAATCGATACTCCCGGACTTGATGAAGTGGGCGGCGAAGTGCGCGGCGAAATGGCGAAACAAGTAACTCGCCAAGCTGACTTAATTCTGTTTGTCGTTGCAGGGGATATCACCCGCACAGAATATCAAGCACTGTGCGAATTGCAAACAGCTCAAAAACCGCTGATTTTAGTTTTTAATAAAATAGATCTTTATCCAGAATTAGACAGAAAAGCTATTTACCAAAGTCTGCAAGCGCTGGGAAATTCTGAACAGTTAGCAGCCGCTGCGGTAACAGATGAAACAGCACCCAAAAATTTGTCCGATCGCCCACACAACTCCTCTCATAAATCTACTGCAAAATCACCCGCTAAAATTGCCAAATCTTTAGAAATAGTCATGGTAGCGGCCGAACCAGCGCCGGTACAAGTGCGGGTGGAATGGCCAGACGGAAGAGTCAGTCACGAATGGGAGTCGCCGCCTGCACAGATAGAGGAACTCAAACATAAAATTTTGACAATTCTTAACAGAGAAGGTCGATCGCTCCTGGCTCTGAATGCTTTAGTTGAAGCTAGAGATGCCGAAGCAAATATTGCCCGTCAAATTCTCAAATTGCGGCAAACAGAAGCCGAAGATTTAATCTGGCAATTTGCCAAATATAAAGCTTTGGCTGTCGGTTTAAACCCGGTAGCTTTCCTGGATGTAATGGGAGCAACTGTGGCAGATTTAGCCTTAATTCGCTCTTTATCCAGACTTTACGGTTTACCCATGACTGGTTACGAAGCGGGGAAACTTTGGCAGACTATTTTCTCCAGCGCTGGCGGCGTACTTTTGGGAGAATTGGGTAGCAGTTTTCTGTTGGGATTTGGCAAAAGTGCGGCCGTTGCGGCCCCGCAAATCGGCTTTTCTACTTTTGCCGGAGTTGCTGTCACTCAAGCTAGTTTAGCAGCTTACGGAACCTACGCTGTCGGTCGCGCCGCCCAAGTTTATTTAGAAAAAGGCTGCACCTGGGGCCCCCTGGGACAAGATACGGTAATTCAAGAAATTCTTGCCACTATCGAGCGCAATACAATTATCGATCGCTTGCAGCAAGAGTTTAAAATTGGCAATTAAAAATTGCCCTAGTAGTTGAGTACGGTGCCTCTGCAGAGGGTTATTTGTGAATAATCGAAGAACTAGGATCTGAGGCACCCTACTGCTTTTATTCTTATACAATTGTCAAAAAAGAATGCAACTGTAGGTAAGCTCCAAACCACGATAGCGCTCAGTGATTCCCAATCCTTTAATCTAAAATCTAAAATCTAAAATCGTTTTACCGTCTCGCGATTCTAACGCCTTCCCTAAAATGAGCGATCGTCGCAATTACCGCTATAGAAAAGTAAAATATTCTAATCAGCCAAAAACAAACCCGCATTGACCACGAAACAATAGTCGGAGCAATACCTGTTAACTGTACAAATCTGGAATTAACTTTTTTTTCAAAGCTGTCGAGGTCTTTCATCTCAGATTGTTTCGTCGGAATCACCGGAAACTGACCAGTATATACGTAATAACCGATAAAACCCGGCAATCCTACTTTTCTATTCAAAAATGAGTTAGTTAATGTTGCAGTTTCCCGCGGCAATAAGTTATCCGATTCCCCTACTTTTTCCAGCCAAGAATTATATCTGATGGCTGGCGTAATCATGAAAACTAAGGGAACTATAACTATCAACAAAGCTGCACTAATTTTGCGACCGTATTTAGGGTGTAGAAGATTTGTGGCCACACCCACTCCCATACCGATAAAAGCAAATACCAATATATTTAACAGTTCAATAATTTCGATGCCTCTCAACAAATCGCCGATAATCAGAATTGTATATAATAATTTGTCTGCCAGTAGCAAAGCTGCCCATTTGATGACAATTGAAACGCCTACAATAGTAGCAACAATCGCCACATATCCGATGGCACCTAGAACGTACAGTAAAACCGAACCGGCTTGTTTTAATGATTGCATGGAATTATTCACTCTTGTGAAAGTTGAGGAGTCCGATTGACAAAACAACTTTAAAATTTAGATTAATCTGGAGTTCCAAATTAGACTTTTAAAATTGATTAGCTTGACATCAGGAAATTAATCTAAAATCTCAAATCTCAAATCTACACTCGATCGACAAGTTCCCGCGCGGCCGCTTTGGTGACTTCTGCGATCCGTTCCTTCACAACGCTCTCTTCGATCGCCCTCGGCTCTGGTTCCTGTTCGCGATCGATCCCCAACCATAAAAGATACTCGATATTACCGGCCGGGCCAAGTAAAGGCGACCACGTTAAGCCGCGTTGCTGCCATCCTAAAGCTGTGGCTGCCTTCCACACTTGAAAAATCGCATCAGCTTGAGTTGCTGAGTCTCGCACTACGCCTTTTTTCCCGACTCTCTCGCGCCCTACCTCAAACTGCGGCTTTACCAGCAACACCGCTTCTCGCGGTGGTGCCAACAATTCCCACAGCGCCGGTAAAATCTTATCCAGGGAAATAAACGACACATCTACTACCGCCAAATCTGCTCTCCCAGAGTCGCCGTAAAGCTCAGTAGCAGTCATGTACCGCAAATTGGTGCGTTCTTTCAAAATTACCCTCGGATCGTTACGCAAGCGCCAATCTGCTTGACCGTAGCCAACATCTACGCCGTAGACTAGGGCGGCGCCGGCTTGCAGCAAACAGTCGGTAAAACCGCCTGTGGAAATGCCGCCGTCGAGACAAATTCTGCCTGCAACGGGAATCGCAAAAACTTCTAAAGCTTTGGCTAATTTGTCGCCGCCTCTAGAAACATAGCGCGATCGCTCTTTAATCTGAATTTTTGCTGCAATGTCAACCTCAGTGCCCGGTTTGTCAACTATCTGTTGGTTGATGGAGACTTTCCCAGTCCGAATCAAGGCCTGAGCTTGCTGTCTGGAACTGCACAAATTTAGGCTGACCAATAAAGTGTCTAGTCGCTGTTTAGCCAAAGTTTTTAATCTGTACCTATAGGATTAATGACAGTACCAGATTAGCACTTACGTACCAGTCTGAGGGAGGATTTTTGGCGATTATTGTAATTTTTCGATCGTCGCGCGACGATCGCCCCCAGCTCACATTATGTGACTGAGATCGCTCTAAGTGTCTAGTTGGATCACAGATAAACATTCATAAAATCACACACAAATTTTGGAGGCTAGCGGATGATTTAAGGGCAGCTAAAAGGGCTACAAATACCATCAGGGCGATCGACCATGAAAACCATTAACTTTCCCATCAGGAATCCGGGCAACTATCAAGAAAATCCCCTCGCCTTCGTCAGCGGTGACATCATCCACATTCTTTACCCCAACGGCGAAGTAGAAGCAACAACCGCCGAACGAGTCGATCGGCGGCAAACCAAAAGTCCCCTCGACAAATGCCTTGTCTGGGGATATGTTGACGATTTTTAAGATTTGTTGCAAAAAAGAATGCAACTCTAGGGAAAGTCCAAACCCTTAATTCATCAGTCATTCCCAATTGTTCAAATCTTTAATCTAAAACTTTTAATCTAAAATCTTTAATCTAAAATCTTTAATAGTCCCGGACGCCACTGGCACACTCTCATCGAGTTGTAGGGTGCGTCATACCTTGATTCTGAACGGATTCTCAAGGGTGTAGGATAATAAAACACGTTACTAATTGTGACACTTGCCTCTAGGACTATTTAATCTAAAATTGTATAACTCTTGACACTCCTGCGCAATCAGGCATGAGGATTCTTAAGACATTTCGGTCTTAATATCCCTATTGCAGGGTTCCCTTACCTGACTGCGTTTGCTTTTGGAGCGTGGTGATATCTTTCGGGCGTTTAGGTGCATTGCACTCCCCTAACGGCAGAGTCCCCAGGTACCAATTCCCAAGCTCTATTTCTAATCGTTTGTGAGATTGACTTTAATCCCACATTCCGCCGGTCTTAATATTAATTGGGGATTTTTTGGTACGAAATGGCTGTAATTCTTTGTCTACGAGCATTCCGCTGATATGTAGAAATATGAGTTTTTATTAAGGAGTGTTTATTTGTTCTCAATAGTCATTATTTATCGAGAATATGTTGGCGATTAAATTCCTAGGATGACGTTTGATCGTCAACATATTTTTGAGTATGTTAAGAAGTGCGGAATGTGGGTTTAATTACGATTTTTCCCGGCTTGGCAGCCTGATACTCAATCTTTAAAATCCACATTTATTGTAGAATCTGTTTACTCCCAACTCAAGCACTGTTTTACATTAAGTAGAAGAGTATGAAAATACATAAGTAGTCAAAAGCGAGCTAAACCAAGTGAAGCCAAGCAATCGAGCGGGGTTACGCTCGCTTTACATTCTGTTACATGAAGAGGTGTATTTGCGCCTACCTACTTATATCAATTCCGGTAACACCGGAACGATCGTCCGTTGGGACTCGGGAGTCGTCCCTTGGGGAATAAGGAATTATTGACCTTGACTTTATAGCAGTTATCAAGAGTGGTGAGGTATGCCCTATGCCCGTGGACCCGTGGACCAGATAGTACCTCATGTTACTGAGAAGGTCTATATCATTCCCATCCAACCGGAAACGATATTACTTAACTATGGAAAAGCCGTCAATCGATTTTAGATTTGAGATTTTAGATTTTAGATTGACCCCACGGATTAATGCGGGGGCTTGAGGATTTTCGAAAATCGATTTGGGATTGATTCCACGGATAAATCACGTGGCGGGTACCACCTTTGAAATTCGCTTGTCAAGCTTATGACGGGGTTTTCCACCCAAAATTATGATAAAAAAAGATCGCTTGGAGGCTGTGATGCCAAAAAAAGCGATCGATCCAACTGGTGCTAACTGCCAGCTACAAGTGCAATTTGCTGCTAAAAGAAGTAGCAAATTGACTTAAATATCTTGTTCGCTCAATTCGCGAATCATGTAATCAAAAGGCTGCTCCAAAAAAGACCCCACAGCCAAGCCAGCAGCTTCCACTTGAGCTTTAACCATCTCCTTCATAATGCTAATCCCCATCACTGTCGGACCAATGGGAACGCCCAGAGAATTGTAAGTTTCCCGCAAACCTTGCAGCACGCGCTCGTCTAGTACATCGGTACTTCCAGCCACCAGAGCATAAGTAGCATAGCGCAAGTAGTAGTCCATATCCCGCAGACAAGCCGCGTAGCGGCGAGTCGTGTAGGCATTTCCGCCCGGACGGATCAATTCCGGCTGTTCGGCAAATAGCTGAATACCAGCTTGCTTGACAATTGTCGCAGCATTGCTGTTAATCGCCGCTGCCGCCTGTACCCGTGCCGTGCCTGTTGCAAAATAAGATTTCAACCGATCGATACCATCCCGGTCTAAATACCTACCAGCAACATCATAATTTTCAATCAGGCTCGTCACTGCATCGCGCATAAGTTTCTCTCCCAAAAATCTTTATCAATACTTTGCTATCTGAGACAGACCGCCTATTGTAGACTACTACAAATCGGCGTTTGATTAAGATTTGAGATGGGATTTTCACTCCTTGTTAGTCAATCCCCGGCAAACAATCGTAAAATTGGGCCGTTTGCCTTGTATCTTCAGCCCAAAAATCGACAGGGCAAGAATCACGAACTGCCCGACCCCACTGGGCCCCTATTTCTATATTTTGTAGCCATAGATACAAAATATTGGGTGCTGAAGGCCTACGATCGCGCAAACAGTATGAAATCGGCCGACCCCCAAGACACAACCAATATACAGGAGTAAGTCATGTTCCAGACGCCGCAAGAAGCCTTAAACTACATAAAAGAAAATCAAATCCAGATCGTTGACCTAAAGTTCATCGATATGCCGGGGATCTGGCAACACCTTTCCCTGTACCACGATCAAATCGACGAAACCGCATTCACAGACGGCGTACCCTTTGACGGTTCCAGCATTCGGGGCTGGAAAGCCATCAACGAATCAGACATGACGATGGTCATCGATCCGACCACGGCTTGGATGGACCCGTTCATGGCAGAACCGACCATCAGCTTCATTTGCAGCATCAAAGAACCCCGCACGGGGGAACCGTACAGCCGCTGTCCCCGCACAATTGCCCAAAAAGCCATAGACTACTTAATTTCCACCGGTCTGGGCGATACCGCCTTCTTTGGTCCGGAAGCAGAATTCTTCATTTTTGACGACGTTCGCTTCGACCAAACCCAAAACACGGGCTATTACTACGTGGATTCGATCGAAGGCCGCTGGAATTCCGGCAAAGAAGAAGCAGGTGGCAACCTCGGCTACAAACCGCGTTACAAAGAAGGTTATTTCCCAGTAGCACCAACCGATACCTCTCAAGACATGAGAACGGAAATGCTGCTGACAATGGCAAAATGCGGCGTACCCATCGAAAAGCACCACCACGAAGTCGCCACCGGCGGTCAATGCGAACTCGGTTTCCGATTTGCCACTTTAGTACAAGCCGCCGACTACTTGCTGACTTACAAATACGTCATCAAAAACGTCGGCAAAAAATACGGCAAAACCATCACCTTCATGCCCAAGCCGCTGTTTAATGACAACGGTTCCGGGATGCACGTTCACCAGTCGATTTGGAAAGACGGTCAACCTCTATTTGCAGGCGATAAATATGCAGGTTTCAGTCAAATGGGACTGCATTACATCGGCGGCATTCTCAAGCACGCACCGGCACTTTTGGCAATCACCAACCCCACGACCAATTCCTACAAGCGTTTGGTTCCGGGCTTTGAAGCGCCTGTAAACTTAGCTTACTCTCAAGGGAATCGATCGGCATCAGTGCGGATTCCGTTGTCGGGCACCAACCCCAAAGCCAAGCGGTTAGAATTCCGCTGTCCCGATGCCACATCCAACCCCTATTTAGCATTTGCAGCCATGCTGTGCGCCGGCATAGACGGCATCAAGAATCAAATCGATCCGGGCGAACCTTTGGACGTGGATATCTACGACCTTTCCCCTGAAGAATTGAGCAAAATTCCTTCAACTCCCGGTTCCTTGGAAGGCGCTTTAGAAGCTTTAGAAAAAGACCACAGTTTCTTAACTGAAACCGGCGTATTTACCGAAGACTTCATCGAAACCTGGATTTCCTACAAACTCGACAACGAAGTCAACCCGATGCGGCTGCGTCCTCACCCCTACGAGTTTGCTCTCTACTACGACTGTTAAAAAATTAAGGATTAAAAATTAAAAGTTAAAAATGGTATAATCACCCTTTTTAACTTTTGATTTTTAATTGATAAGAACGCCGCCCTTAAAAGCGGCGTTTTTTTCTAGTTTAGAACTTCTGGATCAGCGCCCAGACTCTCCCGTTACCCGACACTATCTGGGCAACGCTGTTAGTAGTAGCGCCCATTGTAGCCTCAGAGACATCCTCTACAGCCCATTTATTTGCTTTCTCATCAATAATAAACAAATCGTCAGGGGTAGTGCCTTCCTCAACCCGATATATCTTATTGAGAATGAAACCCCGCCGCGCCTCAGCTTTTGGTATGCCAACCACATCATCAGG
This sequence comes from Microcoleus sp. AR_TQ3_B6, assembly GCF_036702785.1. Lineage (NCBI taxonomy): Bacteria > Bacillati > Cyanobacteriota > Cyanophyceae > Oscillatoriales > Microcoleaceae > Microcoleus > Microcoleus sp. AR_TQ3_B6. The sequence goes on from NZ_JAUBVJ010000003.1 coordinate 164,027, forward strand.
ATCGACAGAGATGGCACTGCCTTCTTTTAATGTACCTTTCGAGTTGCTTAAATTGCGATCGCCCCTTTGAGCAACCCGCCCGCGGTGAAGCTGCAAACAAGGCTGAGTCTCAGAGATATTCCACACAATAGCTAGCGCCCCACTTTTTCCCCAACCTAGAACCGCTGCACTCACAGCCAAACTTAGCAAAAATTTGAAATGATTCACCGTATTTATGCTCCTTTTTTTGTGAAATTCTGCACTCATTCTAAATTAGCAATTAGCAATTATCAATGACCAAACGATGTCCGATATTTTTGTGATGATCCGCAATCAGAGTAAGGTCGCCATGACTTCAGTTGACGGCATTGCGTTTGTGACTTTACTAACTCAAGAAGGACGAGTGCTGGCCGAGGAGACAGTTGACCTGTTTGAGGCAGATGTGAATTTTGATAACCTAAAGAAAGGAAAATATTCTGTAGTTGTCAGGCACGAAGGAGTTGAACCGCGATCGGCCACCTGTAGTGTTACAATCACCGATGAATATCAAGTAATCATGCTGACATTTGTTTACCTGGAGCTAGAACGGGTACTGCTGGGCATTCAAACTTCAACCGAAGAGAGACTCTAACTATGACAGTTAAAGTTCATCCGCCAAATTTCATTAAAATGTTCCGCTATCGAGGACATTTTTTAGCATAAAATATCTGAAAACAAAACATAATTGTCGGATAAATCAGGATTTACAGTTTTATTCGGGAGCCTCGCAGCATTGGTGTGTATCGGCTTCATATCTTTAGTCTGGGGAGTGATCTAGGTTTTTTTTGTGGGTTTTCCTGAGTCTTGGAAATTGTCTATAGACAAGTTGCTGTGTAGGGGTTTTAATCAGATCCTGACTCATCCCCACAGAGGGGAGAAATTAGTTGAATCAAAACCTGGTTGAAGGGATGTTTCCATTCAATTACTTTCCCCAGATCCCCACAGAGGCGGGAATTTAGTTTAAGGAAAACTAATGCAGATTATTGACCCCAAGTTTCGCTTTTATTTCTCACCCTAATTTTCGGCAAAAAGCCGATCGATCGAGCTTCATTTTGCCCTGACACTAAGGGGATATAAATGATAGTTTTAGCGATTTTAATTGGATTACTTATCGTAATTACTGGCGGGATGATTGTGGAAATTTATTTAATAGCATCAACCATGTTAGCAGGGTTGTCATGGGTAGGATTAATAACAGGGGAAATTTTTACTTTTCTTCAGCTAACACTAGATTTTCATACTTTGGGATTTTTTGGGTAATTTTGTTGTTTGTAGAAGGGGGTATCAAGTGGATGTTAGGATGTGGTTAATTAAAATTAACCTCGCTGGCAAAAAAAACCGCTTTCTGACCACCCGTGCGTCCACGACTAAATTTGCCCTAGGGTTCAATCCTCCGATACAAAAAACTTCTACCTTGCGAGTGAATTAGGAAGCCGAAAAACTGCGTTACACTTATACAAGTATCTTTACAAAACAACATAAAAGTATGACTGTTGCCTATCCCCGCAAGCTGCGCAACGCAATGGGAGCGCGCGAAATTTTATCTCAAATAGTGCGCGATCGCGAAATTCACCTGATCACCCTCAACCGCTACCGCTACAGCGAACAGCGCAGTTGCAAAGACCTCACCGACTTGATCGAACGGCTAGACGGCGAACCGGCCGAACTCGTGCGCGACCTCTCCCGGCACATTTCCGACGAAGCGCGACACGCTATGTGGCTCACCGACTTGCTGGTAGACATCGGCCAAAATGTGGGAACGCCGCCGGGAGTCTCCTACATTGACGAATTTGAAAGGTTGCTCGACAGCGAGCAAAAAGACCCCGCCACAGACCGCGAAGACTTTGTAATTTCTTCCCTCGCGGCGATTAACGTCACCGAGAAGCGGGGCTGCGAATACTTCTCAGCCCACATCCACGCCCTCAAACAGGCTCCCCAAACTGCAGAAAACGTCAAAATCCGCGAAACAATCGAAAAGATTTTTCCCGAAGAAGCTGGTCACGTCCGCTGGGGCAACCGCTGGCTGGCCCAAATCGCCGACAAAAGCCCGGAACACCGCCAGAAGGTGGAACAGGCAAAGCGCAAGTATGTGGCGATCGAACAAGCAGCTTTTGAATCGGGAATGGATATCATGCTGGGGGCAGAACTCCGCCGCGTCACCCGCCTCGTGGATATTGCCAACACCATGCCGATGTGGGAACGCCCGCAATACCTAATGGAACGCTTGCCCAGAACCCTGCTGGCCCCCGACCTGCAAATGACCAGAGTCGAGGTAGCTCAGCGGGCCTGGAACCGCGACCCGCAGGCATTTATGGAGAAATTTGTGCCCATGTTCCTCAACGGCTTGAATACCATTGAGAAGAAGCCGGCGACTAAGCCCAAGGCTTAAACAGAAGCGAGGCTGGGACTCTGGAGATGGGTTCCCAGGCTCTTGCCGGAAGTAAGCCCTCGCGCATTTAATTTGTCAGCTACTGTTTCTTAAACTCTTGTGGCGCGGGCAGGAGAACCCGCGATCGAGCTTCAATTTAAATGCCAAATAGCTTAACGAGTAGAAGACTTAATGGTATTCTACTCGTTACCATACTCTAGCCTTGGCAGCTCCGGAGGAAGAGCCTCCCGTGTTGCCACCGGAAACCAGCGACAAGCGAGACAGAGCCTCTGGACGTCGGTTCTCAGGCTCGGACTGGTAAGGCAGATCCAATGGCTCTGCCTCCGGTGTTCTACTCGTTCTCAGGGAACTTACCCATGAGGTATCCGAAACAGGGTTTTTGGCCTGGGAGGGGCTTTTTCACGATCGGTTTTTGCCAAGAAGCCCGGTTTATGAAGGTTTTTGTGGGTCCAGGACTATTTTTGACAGGGTTTTTTGTCTGGGAGGGGCTTTTTCACGATCGGTTTTTGCCAAGAAACCCGGTTTATGAAGGTTTTTGTGCGTCCAGGACTATTTTTGTAAGTCCTAAATAGGAAGTAAACTGATTATAAAAAAGTAGGCTGAAAACCCTGTGGCTTCAGGCCAGGGATGAAAGCCACTCCGCAGGGTTTACCCTGCCGTGAAGTTTTCTTTTTGTGGTTCATGCAAAGAATCTATCCATTCATCCACGAGACTGCTAATAGTTCTATCTGATTGAGCAGACAATAAGAGTAACTTATAGTAACGCTTTTGGGTCAGCCTAATATTTGATATTTTGTTCTTCATTAATGCCTCACAATGGCTATACAATCATGTTACTATAGCAGTTAACAGGATAAATTACCAAGGAGGTGATAATGCAATGCTGGTATTAGAGTACAAAGCAGTAGTTAGCAAAAAGCAAAAATTAGCTATTAATGAAGCTATTAGAACTACTCAGTTCATCAGAAACAAGGCTATACGCTATTGGATGGATGCGCCCAAAGAAGCCAAGATAAATAAGATAGCTTTGAATAATTACTCTACAGCATTGCGAAAAGAATTTAAGTTTGTAGAAGAACTCAATTCAATGGCGTGTCAGTCTGCCACTGAAAGAGCCTGGATAGCTATTGATAGGTTTTACAGCAATTGTCAATCCCAAAAACCAGGGAAAAAAGGTTTTCCGAGGTTTCAGAAAGATAACCGCTCAGTGGAATATAAAACTAGCGGTTGGTCGCTTCATTCAACCAAGCGGCGTATCACTTTTACCGACAAAAAAGGTATTGGTGAAGTTAAATTGTTGGGGAAATGGGATATTCATACATATTCCGTAAAATCTATCAAAAGAGTCCGAATCCTTAAACGGGCTGATGGTTTTTATGTTCAATTTTGCTTGGCTATAGAAGTTCAATCAGAACCTAGAATAGCTGACGGTGAAATTGGCTTAGACGTTGGACTAGAGTATTTCTATTCTGATTCTAATGGATACCACGAACCTAATCCACGGTTTTTAAAGAAAGCAGAAAAAGCGATTAAATACGCTCAAAAACAGATTTACAAAAAGGAGAAAGGTAGGAACCAACGACGAAAAGCACGGGCCAGATACGCTCGAAAACATTTAAGAGTAAATAGACAACGGAGTGAACACGCAAAAAGAGTTGCGCGTAACGTGTGCAAGGCTAACGCCTTAGTAGTCTATGAAGATTTAAATGTTAAGAACCTGGTAAAAAATCATTGCCTTGCCAAGTCTATAAATGATGTAGCTTGGGCTGCTTTCCGTCAATGGTTAGAATATTTTGCTGTTAAATTTGGTAGCTGGGCTGTTGCGGTTCCACCTCATTACACATCACAAAAATGCAGTGATTGTGGTGCAATAGTTAAGAAAACTTTGTCAACTCGCACCCATAAATGTAGTTGTGGATGTGAGTTACAGAGAGATACAAATGCAGCAATAAATATTTTCAATTTAGGTAAAAATAGGTTGGGACACAGCCGAATTAACGCTACAGGAGATGGAACCGCTACTCTACTTGGGGCAACCCTGGTTGAGCAAGTTTTGTCGATGAATGTAGAATCCCCGCGTCTTTAGACCGGGGAGTGTCAATGGAATAGTTTTCCGTCTAAATATAATCATAATCATGACTACCAGCGAGCCGAACATACAAACAGCTTCCACAGAAAGCCAATCGAGTGAAAGCGCGATCGCCTCCGAGCAGGTCGAAAAAGCTACAGCCGTCACCTATGCAGAAGAAATTGAAACTGTCATCGCCAGCATGGCTGTAGACCAAAAAGTGATGGTCGGTCAAAATGAAGCTGGCGGACATCTTTGGAAGTTTAAGTACGGCAGTGTTGAAGTGTTCGTGCAACTCAGCGGCGAAACCGAAGATGATACTTTGACAGTTTGGGCTTTTGTACTGCAGTTGCCCGCGAAGAATGAAGCTCAATTAATGCGGAAAATCCTAGAAATGAATTGGCTGTCTACTTTGGAATCTCATTTTGCCATTGTTGACAATCAAGTTGCGGTCATATCGACTCGGACGATCGCCGAAATCTCGGCCGGGGAAATTTCTCGAGTTATTACTATTGTCGCCACCATCGCCGATGACAACGACGACCTGCTGCAAGCAGAATTCGGTCAGTAGTCATTAGTTATTAGTTAACAGTTAACAGTCAACAATTAACAGTCAACAGTTAACTGTTAACTAATATGCAGGCCCTGCGATCCAAGCAATAGTAATTCCCAGCCCCAAACCGACAAGCACTTGAAAAGGAGTGTGTCCCAGCAACTCTTTTAGGCGAGCCTCATTAAGGTTGTGATCTTCCTCAAAAAACTCGTCAATAATTTGGTTGAGGATGCGAGCTTGCTTGCCTGCTGCTTGGCGGACCCCTGCTGCGTCGTACATCACAATAATTGCAAAGATCGCAGCGATCGCAAAGTCCGGACTTTCCCATCCCATCGTTTGTCCCACTCCAGCAGCCAAAGCGCCCACAAAAGACGAGTGAGCGCTGGGCATTCCCCCCGTTGTTACCAAATACCGAAGATTAAACTTGCGATTTTTGACCAACTCGATCGGCAGCTTCATGATCTGAGCCGCCAGACAAGCGATCAAAGCAACCACGAGTACATGATTGTTTAAGATGCCGCTGCAAATTTCCTGCATAGTGTTTGGTATTTCTAGTTACTGCGGCTGGTAATAAAATCGGCGATTGCCAGCAGCGGTAGAGCTTTGCTCCCAAACACTGCCAATTGAGCCTTAGCCTCAGCAACAAGCTGCGAAGCTTGGCGCCGAGACTCCTCTATTCCCCACAAACTCGGATAAGTTACTTTTCCGGCTTGAACATCTTTGCCAGCAGTTTTGCCCAGTTCTTCTTGGGTAGCAGTAATATCCAGAATGTCGTCAATTATCTGGAAAGCCAACCCAATATTTTTAGCGAAACGAGACAGCCGCTGCAAATCGGCCTCAGATGCAGATGCCAGAATTGCCCCACAAACTACGCAGGCTTCTAACAGCGCGCCTGTTTTGTGAGCGTGAATGTAATTCAAAGTTTCCAGAGAAACATCTGTCTTTCCTTCCGATTCCACGTCAACCACCTGACCGCCTATGAGTCCACCAGCCCCGGCAGCGCGACCCACATGGGCGATCGTCTGCAACACCTGCTGAGGAGGTACGTTCTCAGTTTTAGTGGCGATAAATTCAAAAGCATAGGTTAGCAAAGCATCGCCAGCCAAAATGGCGATATCCTCGCCGTAGACTTTGTGGTTCGTCAGTTTGCCGCGCCGGTAGTCGTCATTGTCCATTGCCGGCAAATCGTCGTGGATCAGCGACATGGTGTGAATCATTTCCAAAGCGCAAGCTGTGGGCATTGCCATAGATGTAGTGCCACCGGCGAGTTCGCAGCTAGCGAGACACAGGATCGGACGCAGGCGCTTGCCCCCCGCTAGCAGCGAGTAGCGCATTGCTTCGTAGATTTTCTCTGGGTAGATGACCGGCACTGCACTGTCGAGAGCTACCTCGATCGCCTCTTTTCGCTTGGCTAGATAAGTAGATAGGTCGAAAGAGGATTCCGGTTGGGACGAACCCATTTCTGTTGCCAATACCATCCCTTGCTCTCTTGTACTGAATAATTACGTGGGATATTCTGAGCCGTTGGGGTCGGATCGTGCCGACTTTTACGGCGGTAGTTGCTCGAACTCCGAGCATCAATTAATCATTCTACGGGTGTTGTTGCACAGAAAATCTTTGAGTTTTAATAACTTTGTCAAATTACCAGTCAATCTCAAATCTACAATCTCTTTTCTCTTTTCTCAAATCCCCTGCAGCAGTCTGGCGACTTCCAAAAACCGTTGCACCGCAGCCGTTGGATCGCTGCGCCAAATTAGAGCGATCGCCACAATGCAAGTTGATTCTGGTAACGCTTTGTAAACAACCCCGCTGCGCTGGAAATTTTGCATCGACGCCGGGACGATCGCCACTCCCATCTCGGCGGCTACCAGACTCACAATGGTTTGCATTTGAATTGCTTCTTGAGCCGCGATCGGGCTAAAACCTGCTTGCTGGCAAAGACTGACGATCGGATCGTACAACCCCGGAGCCAGGGAACGGGGAAATAGGATGAAGGGTTCCGTGGAAAGTTCGCGTAATTCAAGATGCGTGCGGGAGGCCAAATGATGCGTTACTGGCAGTGCCACGATCAGCGGTTCTCGAAAAATGATTTCAGAATTTATCCCGTCTTCCTCAACCGGAGGCCGCACGAAGCCGATATCAATTTGCCCGAACCGCAGCCGCTGCAACTGTTTGTTTGTCGTCAGTTGTTTGCTATTAACGACAAATATGCTAGACTGTTTCCAAACATAGGCGCCTATAATAGGTGGCTAAGCCAGGATATACAGGCTAGAGCAAAAGTCTAGAAAATGTCTAGAAAACCCAGAACCTTGATAAATCAATAGTTTCAGGAGAAACAACGATGAGAGCCGATAAGCGTCCCCAATCTTGTGATGTAACCGTGTATTCTGACAAAGGCTCCCTTGCCTTGCGCTTCCCTAAGCGTCATAACCCTTTGTGGGAACAGTTGGACGGTAAATCACTTAACGGTAAGCCCAAGTGCCTAGGGATAGGTAAATATGGCTACAAGGACAACCCCGAGGACTGGAAGCGAGCTGCCCAATTAGCGATCGCGCTTGAAGCCGACCTTGACCACCCAGAATGGGAAAAGTTGTTTGACCCAACCCTCGCTAAATATGGATTGGGGGGAGGTAAATATTCCAAACTCGCTGATGTACTCCAACTACCAGGTGCTAAACAACCAGAACCTGAAATCACTGCAGGGGAAATGTGGGAAGCTTACCTAGAATGGAAAAAAACTGTGGTCGAGGAAACTACGTTTAAGGATGCTTTCAAAATGATGTCTAATGCTTTACATGGTAAAGTTTGGCATCGAAAAACTGGTAAACACTTTCAATCAGAAGTAAATTTATCAACCATCCGATTAGACAATAAAGCCGAGATTTTGATAGCTGTAAAAGCGATAAAAATTTACCGTAAAACGTACTTTCTGAATGAATTAAATCGAGCTTTTGAGTTTTGTAAAACTAAGGGGATGCTGGTAAATCCGACTACCGAAAATCCTTTTGTCCTTGATAATTTCAGCACACCTGCTGTTACGACACAGCAAAAGTACGCTAGCAAAATAGTAAACGGAGAGGAAAAAGAATGGCACGAAGTGTTAGACGAGAAAGAACTTGAAAATGACCGACGTGCTTTCACTAAAGAGGAACGCGACATCATTGTCAAGGCTTTTTATGAGTCCAGTCAAACGGGAATAAATCAATATGCACCATTGATTGAGTTTTACTTTTTAACGGGATGCAGAACTTCTGAAGCTTTAGCACTTACGTGGAAGGATGTTGATTTTGAAAGAAACCTGATTCGCTTTAGCAAGTCACTGGGTGTGACAACAAAAAAAATCAAGGAAACCAAAACAGGAGAAGTGAGATTTTTTTACTTTAGTAACAATTCTCGGTTAAAAGATTTGTTACTAAACTTGAAAGACAAAAGTTCTAACAACCTAGTTTTTCCTAGCAAGACGGGTAAATATCACAGCCAATCTAGTATTGGTAAAAAATGGTTAGGTAGTAAACATCCTAGAATATTAAGTGACGGCACTGAGATTGAATATTACTATCCCGGTATTGTTCGACAACTAGCTGATGAAGGTAAAATATCAGGTTATCTACCCCAGTACCACACCCGTCACACTTACATTACCCTCACAGCACACGCAAACAAGCACGACAATAACGCATTGCTCTACATTGCTACCGCTTGCGGTAACAGTGTAGATGTGATTCTCAGACACTATCTAGGAGTAAGTGAGAAAACAGGAATCGTAGAAGTCTAACCACCCCCTCACCCTACCGACCGCCCCCTAAAAAGGGCGGTTTTTTTTTGTTGGCGATCGCCCAGCTCCTGAAGGAGAAGATTTTCGCTCACATCATCTGCAGTTCCAGCTTAACGGCGGGACACCGAGTGCGAAACGCCTGCAAAATCGCTGGAACCACGTTGTGGGCGGAGGAACTCACAAAGCCGATCGTCAGTTGGCCGAGTTCGCCCCGACTGGTTTGTCGGCCGAGTTGAATTGCTCGATCGACTTGCTGCAGAATTTTCCCGGCCTCCTCGAAAAAAACCTGTCCCGCTGCCGTTAAATGCACCGTCCGCTTGGTGCGGCGAAACAGTTGAAACCCCAACTCTGCCTCTAAATGCTGGATTTGTTGGCTCAGGGGAGGTTGGGCAATATGCAGTCTTTCGGCTGCGCGAGTGAAATTCAGTTCCTCTGCAACTGCAATGAAATAACGCAAATGCCGAAGTTCCATAAGTCCCCACGATTGATATTTTAAAAGTATAAGTGGTTAGTTAAACATATATTGGACATTGGTGATGATATTTCATACAGTGATTAATAGGCGAAGTTGAGGATTGAACAATGGCTAATGTGGATATCAAAATTAGAGAAGCAGAGCTGGCAGATTTGGAATTAATCCTAGATTTTATTTCGCAAAAAAGCGAGTTTGATGGATCTAAAGAATTGTTGACCGCCACAGCAGATAAATTGCAGCAAACGTTATTTTGCCAGCCTCTGCTAGTGCGGGCTTTGTTGGCGGAAGTTGGGGGGAAAGCGGTAGGATTTGCTCTTTTTTATTCCTCCTATTCAAGTTTATTGACGCAGCCGTGTCTTTGGCTTGATGATTTATTTGTGCAAGCTCCTCTGCGCGGTATGGGAGTCGGTACAGCGCTGTTAAAGTATTTGGCACAAATTGCTGAGTCAACAAATTGCGGGCGTATAGAATGGACTGTTAATACTGCTAATGCGCCGGGAATTGCTTTTTATGAAAAGCAGGGAGCGCGGATTTTGGAAAATATTAGGGTTTGCCGTATTGAGGGGGATGGAATTGGTCTGCTTGCTGGGAAATAATTTAATAACGAACTGCTTTCGGCGCGTTAGCGAAGCGGCGCGTTAGCGCTAAAACGCGAAGATATGAGAAAAGAAGAGAAAAGAGGAGAAGAGATGTCACAAGATTTTTGGAATTCTGCCCTTTATGAGAAAAATCATGCTTTTGTTTGGCAGTACGGTGAATCAATTGTGGAGTTACTCGCTCCGCAGGCTGATGAACAAATTCTGGATTTGGGCTGCGGTACCGGACAGTTAACTGAAAAGATTGCTCAAACGGGTGCTTTTGTGCAAGGTGTTGATTCCTCTTTGTCGATGATTTCTGCGGCAAAAGTTAACTATCCTCACATTAACTTTTCTGTCGCAGATGCGAGGACTTTTCAAGTAGAAGAGCCGTTAGATGCTGTGTTTTCTAATGCGGTTTTGCACTGGATTAAACCGCCGGAAGCTGTGATTAATTGTGTGGAAAAAGCCCTGAAGCCGGGAGGGCGTTTTGTGGCTGAGTTTGGCGGTAAGGGGAACGTGGGGGCGATCGTCCGCGCACTTTTGAGTGTTTTGTCAGAAATTAGTCCGCTTGAGCCTGAAGCGCTTAATCCTTGGTATTTTCCGAGTATTGGCGAGTATGCTGGGCTTTTGGAAAAGCAGGGATTTGATGTCGGTTATGCGGTTTTGTTCGATCGCCCGACTCCCCTAGAAGGTGGCAGCGCGGGTATGGTAAATTGGATTGAAATGTTTGCTGGCGGGTTTTTGTCGGGGCTGTCTGATAATGTGCGATCGCAGGTAATTAACTCCGTTGAAGAGCGTTTGCGATCGGCGCTGTACCGCGATGGTAATTGGATTGCAGATTATCGCCGAATTCGCGTTGTTGCTGTCAAAAATTCCTCACGCTAAATCTTAGTGATTAGTGATTGCGATCGGATCTTGAAAGCCCTACTACACCAACTTTCGTCCACTCCAAGCGGACTCAAAGAATAAATAATTTTACAGGACTTAGGCTGCACAGTCAATTTTTACACAACCCATAGTAGTAAGGTGCGAATTTCGCACCTTACTACTAGCGTTTCTGCGTAAGTCCTGTAAACATCAGGAGTTAATTTGTGGGTAACAAAATGATAATTTTGTCAGACCACCAGTGATTGCCGTGAACTTAGAAACCCTGAACGGAAACAATCCTGCTTTGTAGTTCATTAGGGGTTACATCCTCTACAAAACCTAAAATCGCATTAGAATTCCTGACTTTGATTACAGTTCCTGAAGAAAGTCCGCTAATTCCGCTGACCGCCTCTGGAGGGAATAATTGTAGAAAAGCTTGCGGCCCATCGAACCTATATGTGAATGTCACATCCTCTACCGACTCCAACACTATATCATTTACCGTTAAGCTACTCGCTAATCCAATGCGATCGAAATCAGGATCAAAACCTCCAATCGCCTCACTAGAATTGATATCTGTAGTACCAGGGTCTATTCCCAGAACGCATAAATTATTGCCCAACTCACAATATAAGAAGTCTCTGCCCAAGCCGCCAACCAGAGTGTTATTCCCATCTTCGCCGGCTAAAACATCATCGCCTCTACCCCCAAATAAAATATCATCGCCAGCTTCTCCAAAAAGGAAATCAGCCTCTAGACCACCGCTGAGGAAGTCATTTCCATCAGCTCCAGACAGCAAATCTCTTCCTTTTCCCCCAAATACAGAATCGTTGCCTGCAAAACCTCTGAGAAAATCTTCCCCTTCATTTCCCAGGATTAACTCGTTAGCCCCTGAGCCATCTACTGTATCGTTCCCATCGAGCGCCCAAGCTCCTAAAGGGAAGTTGGTTAGAGCTTCAGGAGAAAGTTGAATGAATTCCGAGGTGTTGTCGCCAATTAAGCGCACTATCCCTGACGGATCGGGTTTTAAAGCCATAGCTAAAATCTTTGTGTGTTGGTTGATTACTAACCCTACTAATTGAGCCAATACTGGCTCAAAAGTTGGTTCCTATTCAATTAGAACCGTATTCAATATAACTCGAAACCGTATTTTCCAAAAGCATAGCGACAGTCATCGGCCCGATTCCTCCCGGCACCGGCGCGATAAATTCGGCTACTTTTTTAACAGCATCAAAGTCCACCTCTCCCGTTAAACGACTCGTACCGTCTGGATTGACGACGCGGCTAATACCGACATCAATATAGTCAATTTTTACACAACCCATAGTATTAAGGTGCGAATTTTGCACCCTACTACTAGCGTTTTTGCGTAATTCCTGTAAACATCAGGAGTTAATTTGTGGCTAACAATATGATAAGTTTGTCAGGCAACCACTGATTGTCCTGAAATTAGAAACTCTGAACGGAAACAATCCTGCTTTGTAGTTCATTAGGCGTTACACCCTCTACAAAACCTAAAATCGCGTTAGAATTCCTAACTCTGATTAGAGTTCCTGAAGCAGAGCCGCTGAATTCGCTGACCTCATTTGGAGGGAGGGATTGTAGTATAACTTGTGGCAAATCTCGCCTCAATGTTAGTGTCACATCCTGTACCTGCTCCAACACTATATCATTGACCGTTAAGTCACTCGCTAATCCAATGCGATCTAAATCAAGATCAAAACCTCCGATCAGATCACTAGAATTGATATCTGTATTTGCAGGATCTATTCCCAGAACGCATAAATTATTGCCAAACTGACAACTTAAGAAGTCTCTGCCCAAGCCGCCAACTAGAGTGTTATTCCCCTCTCCACCGTCTAAAACATCATTGCCTCTACCCCCAAATAAAATATCATCGCCAGCTTGTCCACCAAGATAATCAGCATCTAGACCACCACTGAGGCAGTCATTTCCAAAAGTTCCATACAGGCCATCTCTTCCTTTTCCCCCAAATAAAGAATCATTGCCGTCAAAACCTACGAGAATATCTTCCCCTTCATTTCCCAGGATTAACTCGCTACCCCCTAAGCCATATACTGTATCGTCGCCATCGAGTAACCAAGCTCCTAAAGGGAAATTAGTTAGAGTTCCAGGAGAAAGTACAATTAATTCCGAGGTGTTGTCGCCAATTAAGCGCACTATCCCTGAGGGATCGGGTTTTAAAGCCATAGCTAAAATCTTTGTGTGTTGGTTGATTACTAACCCTACTAATTGAGCCAATACTAACTCACAAGTGGGTCATAATTCAATTAGAACCGTATTCAATATAACTCGAAACGGTATTTTCCAAAAGCATAGCAACAGTCATCGGCCCGATTCCTCCCGGCACCGGCGTGATAAATTCGGCTACTTTTTTAACAGCATCAAAGTCAACATCTCCGGCCAAACGGCTCGTACCGTCTGGATTGACGACGCGGTTAATACCGACATCAATTACTACCGATCCGGGTTTGACCATATTAGCTGTAATCATTTCTGTGCGGCCGACGGCGGCTATTAAAATATCGGCTTGATTGGTAATCGATTCTAAGTTTTGCGTCCGCGAATGAGCTACAGTAACAGTACAATCGGCTTCTAACAGCATCAGCGCCATCGGTTTACCTACCAAAATACTCCGGCCCAAAACTACGGCATTTTTTCCTTTTAAATCAATCTGGTATTCCTGCAATAACCGCATCACTCCGGCGGGAGTACAACTCCGCAAACCTTCCTCCCCGCGCACGAGACGGCCTAAATTTACAGGGTGAAGTCCGTCAGCATCTTTGTCGGGGGCAATTTGGTACAGCAACGAAATTGCATCTAAGTGTTCTGGTAGCGGTAATTGCACTAAAATGCCATCTACTCGATCGTCCTCGTTGAGTGCCCCAATTGCAAGTTCTAGTTCGGCTTGAGTAACGTTTGCGGGGTAATGCTGGCCGAAGGAAGCTATGCCAACCTTAGCGCAGGCTCGCTCTTTATTGCGAACATAGGCTGCGCTGGCCGGGTTGTCCCCTACCATCAGCACCGCAAGTCCCGGAGGACGCCCCTTTTGGGGTTGTAAGGCGCGGACTCGATCGCTCAGCTCGCTTTGAATTTTTGTCGCTAAAGCTTTGCCATCTAGTATTTGAGCAGTTTTGGCATCCATTGTAGACTCTGGGTTAGGGGCGGACGACTTTAGATTTTAGCTTAATCCCCGCCAAGGACTACACTAGAGAAATTTCTTACCTGCGATCGATTCTTTGGATTCTGTTAAAGTAAGTCGTATCTCAAATCTCTAATCATTTGACCAATGACTACTGCAATTAAGCAAGTTTGGTTTCAAAGATTCTGCACCGGCTCTTTGTCGCTAGTCCTCGCCAGCGGTTTTTTCAGTTGTGGCAATTTACCCATGTCTCAACTCAATCTTGGCTTTAATGTGGCTAGCATTGGCGACATTCAAAAAAAGCGGCAAGTCGATGGTGAAGTTTATCTCCGGGGAAAGGTGGAAAATCGCGCTCCGTTTGTGGGGAATGCGGCTTATCAACTTCAAGACGGTACGGGTGCTATTTGGGTTTTAACTAACCAAGCTTTGCCCCAGCTTGGCGATGAAGTGTTGCTCAAGGGAGAAGTCCGCTACAAGAGTATTACTCTGAAGGAATTGGCAGGAAAGGATTTAGGTGAAGTTTATGTTGAGGAAATGGAACAATTAAAACGCACTCCAGCGGTCAATAAATAAAAAATAGGAATCTGCTAATTTTTTCACTAATTAAGTACGTCAATTTCCTAAAAATCAAAGGTTTATACTTGCGCCAAAGCGCTGTGGTTGTGTTTATTTATTCGGAAAGTTTATAGACTATAATATCGCGGTCGGGGCTGGTTTATCGGCTCTTTTGTTTATATTACAGATGAGGGCAAACCTGCCCCTACTACACAAACTTCTCCCCTCTTTATTCTTCCTCCCTGATGACTAAAATTCACGTTGCGATCGCGATTTTGTACCGAGACGGCAAGTTTCTTTGCCAGTTGCGGGACGATATTCCTAATATCAGGTATCCCGGACATTGGGCTTTGTTTGGCGGACACTTGGAACCGGGAGAAACGCCGGAAGTGGCTGTTTTGCGCGAATTGAAAGAAGAAATTAGTTATGCTCCTGCAACGGTCTCTTTTTTTTGTTGCGATACAGAAGCAGATGTTGTTCGCCACGTTTTTTATGCACAACTTAGTGCGGATGTCAATGATTTAACTTTGCTGGAAGGTTGGGATATGAAGTTGTTGGCGCCGTCTGATATTCGGGCCGGCAAATGCTATTCAGAGGTCTCAAGAGATGTGCGACCTTTTGGTATTCCTCACCGACGTATTTTGTTAAGTTTTATTGACTCGATCGCTAGCGTCGATAGGAAATAGCGTAAAGTAGAGTCCGCCAACCAACTACATATCAAACCTGGCTAAAGTGGCGAGCATTCTCGCCACTTTAGCCACACCTCAGTCGTTGGTAGGCAAAAAATAGCAAGAAGAGTCAAAAGAAGGTGATGCGCAGATAATGCAACCCTTTAAACTGCCCGAATTTTATATGCCTTGGCCCGCGCGGCTCAACCCAAACCTGGAAGCCGCGCGAGTCCATTCCAAGGCGTGGGCCTACCAGATGGGGATACTTGACTCAGCAGAAGAAGCGCAAGGCGAGCCTATCTGGGATGAACACAAATTTGACTCCCACGACTACGCATTGCTTTGTTCCTATACCCATCCAGATGCACCAAGCCCAGAGCTTGACCTAATCACCGACTGGTATGTCTGGGTATTTTTCTTCGACGACCACTTCCTGGAAATCTATAAGCGAACCAAAGACATGAAGGGTGCCAAGCACTACCTTCACCGACTGCGGGCGTTTATGCCGATACACCCCACCGAAACCTTTCCCCCTCCCACCAACCCGGTGGAACGCGGCTTGGCCGACCTCTGGTCTCGGACTGCGTTTACTAAGTCGGTGGACTGGCGGCTTCGGTTTTCCCAGAGTACCAAGAACCTCCTGGAAGAGTCTTTGTGGGAACTCGCCAATATCAACCAGAATCGGGTCTCCAACCCCATTGAATACATCGAGATGCGCCGCAAGGTTGGCGGCGCACCGTGGTCAGCGGATCTCGTCGAACACGCGGTATTTGTAGAGGTTCCGGCTACAATTGCCGCCACACGGCCAATGCGCGTACTCAAAGACACATTTGCCGATGCAGTTCACCTTCGCAACGACCTGTTCTCCTACCAGAGAGAAGTGGAAGATGAAGGCGAGAACGCCAACTGCGTGTTGGTCTTGGAGCGCTTCCTGAAGGTGAGTACCCAAGAGGCGGCCAACCTCACCAACGAAATGCTCAGCTCGCGGTTGTACCAGTTTGATAACACTGCCATCACAGAGTTGCCTCCCCTGTTTGAGGAGCACGGACTAGACCCAGCGGCCCGCATGAGCGTGATGTTATACGTCAAAGGACTTCAGGACTGGCAGTCCGGCGGCCACGAGTGGCACATGAGGTCGAGCCGCTACATGAACAAGGAAGCGGACAATTCTCCGACAGCCACACTATTTTTGGGTGGGCCCACAGGGCTAGGCACATCGGCGGCGCGGATTGGATCGTTGTATACCACCTTGGGTTTGGGAAGGTTTAAGAGCTTCACTCACGTTCCATACCAGGCTGTAGGGCCGGTAAAACTACCAAAGTTTTATATGCCCTTCTCTACCAGTTTGAATCCCAATCTGGCTCAGGCCCGGAACCATTCCAAGGAATGGGCGCGCCGGATGGGGATGCTGGACTCGCTACCGGGCATTCCTGATGCCTTCATCTGGAATGACCACAAGTTCGATGCTGCCGACGTGGCATTATGCGGTGCGTTGATCCATCCCAAAGGGTCTGCTGATGAGCTGAATCTGACAGCGTGCTGGCTGGTGTGGGGAACCTATGCCGACGATTACTTCCCAGCAATCTACGGGAATAATCGCGATATGGCTGGTGCAAAAGTGTTCAACGCCAGACTAGGGGCGTTTATGCCTCTCGACGACTCCTCTCCCCCCGCCATACCGACTAATCCGGTGGAACGGGGCTTGGCAGATATTTGGTCTCGCACCGCTGGTCCGATGTCCCCCACAGCCCGGACTGAGTTCCGCCGCGCGATTCAGGATATGACTGACAGTTGGGTGTGGGAACTTGCTAACCAGACCCAAAATCGGATTCCTGACCCCATAGATTATATCGAGATGCGTCGAAAGACCTTTGGCTCGGATTTGACGATGAGTCTGTCTCGACTATCCCAGGGCGGCGAGATTCCGATGGAAATTTACTACAGCCGACCAATGCGATCGCTGGAGAATTCTGCTGCCGACTTTGCTTGTTTCACCAACGATATCTTTTCCTACCAGAAAGAAATCGAATTCGAGGGTGAAATCCATAACTGCGTGCTGGTTGTTCAGAATTTCCTCAACTGCGATATCCCCCAAGCTGTCGAGATTGTTAACAATCTAATGACCGCGCGGGCGCAACAATTTCAACAGATTGTTGCTACTGAATTGCCTGCCCTTTTCGACGATTTCAACCTGGATCAAAGTACCCGCGAGAAATTGCTCGGATACGTCGAGCAATTAGAAAATTGGATGTGCGGCATAGTCAGGTGGCATACAACGGTAGACCGCTATAAGGAATTTGAATTGCGTAGTAGTGCTTCGCCATTAGTGCGCCTACTCCGCGGTCCCACAGGGCTGGGAACCTCGGCTGCACGTATTAGCTCCTCGGTCAGTGCTGGAAGTCCTTTGGTCAATATTTGATCGAGCAATTGAGATCGCACTCTTAAGTGGTAGCAGAAGAGATTTTGCGGCTTTTGGTTCTTTTGTCAGCATTCAGTCAATCAAGAGCGGATTGTTTTTTGAATAACTAGAAATTGGAGGATTAAGTTGTGACCTATTCTAATGATTCCAGTGATGTTGAGCGGCACCAGCGCCACCTGAGTTTGGGTACAGCAGCGGCGCGTAATTTGGCGACGACGACCAAGTCTGCACCGCAGATGCAAGAGATTACATCGCGGTGGTTGTTGAAACTGTTGCCGTGGGTGGAGACGAAGGGTGGTGTGTTCCGAGTCAACCGTCGGTTGAGCTATACCGTCGGTGATGGACGAGTCAGCTTCACCAACACAGGAGCCGCGGTGCAGGTGATTCCCCAAGAACTTACGGAGTTGCCCTTGCTCAAAGGGTTTGAAAACACTAATCTGTTGACTGCGTTGGCAAACCAGTTTGTGCAGCGGGAGTACGCCGCCGGCGACACGATCGTCGAGATGGGTCAGCCGGCCGATCAGGTGATCTTGATTGCTCACGGTAAGGTGAACAAGATTGGTGCTGGGAAGTATGACGAGCAAATCGTGTTGGATGTGCTAGCCGACGGCGACCATTTCGGCGATGAAACTGTGGCGGAGGCCGAGGACACCTGGCAGTACACCCTCAAGGCGATTACCAGATGCACAGTTTTGACTCTGTCGCAACAAGTGTTTGAGGTGCTGATCGGCCAGTCCGAGGAGTTGCGAACTCATGTTGAGCAGTTCCGCGAGCGCCTGAGACAGCCACAAACAGCCGAAGGTGAAGCAGCCATTGAGGTAGCAACAGGTCATGCCGAAGAGTCTCCATTGGCAGGCACCTTCGTTGATTACGACATTGCACCCCGGGAATATGAATTGAGCCTCGCCCAAACCGTGTTGCGGATAAGTACCCGGGTAGCGGATCTGTACAACGACCCGATGAACCAGACCGAGCAACAACTGCGGCTGACCGTCGAGGCATTACGCGAACGTCAAGAAGACGAAATGATCAACAACCCCGATTTTGGGTTGTTGCACAACGCTGACCTCAAACAGCGCATCTACTCCCGCAGTGGCGCACCCACCCCCGACGACCTCGACGAACTGCTGGCTACGGTATGGAAGGAGCCATCGTTCTTCCTAGCTCACCCCCGCACGATCGCTGCCTTCGGTCGGGAGGCCAACCGCCTGGGCATCTATCCATCAAGCATAGATATCAACGGCGTTCAGGTTACGGCTTGGCGCGGCGTACCCATATTTCCCTGCAGCAAGATCCCCATCACCAAGGCCCGCACCAGTTCTATCCTCTTGATGCGCACTGGTCTGGAAAAACAAGGGGTGATCGGCTTACATCAAACGGGTATCCCCGACGAATACCAACCCAGCCTCTCTGTCCGCTTCATGGGCATTAGCGAACAGGCTATTATCTCCTACCTGGTCACCGCCTACTACTCCGCAGCCGTCCTCGTCCCCGACGCACTCGGCATTCTGGAAGATGTCGAAATCGGCCGCTAAGCATTTGTGAGAAGTTAAGGTAAACGGCTTTTGTCAATGAGGAATTACGCTCGAATTTAAGCGTAATTACTCATTGACAAAAGTGTTATGGCTTTAACCTCTTATATCAATTCCGGCAGTCCGCCCGGAATGATATCAAATCCTTGCTTCAAGAGTCGGGCGTCAAGTCGAATCCCCAGGCCAACAAATAATTCGCGCAATATTCATTTTTTTGACCCGCCCGTCATTCGATTTTAGATTTTAGATTTTGGATTTTGGATTGACCCCACGGATAAATTCGGGGGCTTGAGGATTTTAGATTTGAGATTGTGGATTGATTCCACGGATAAATCCGGGGGCTTGTACCACCTTTGAAATTCTTGGTCAACAGTCAATCGATTTGAGATTTGAGATTTGAGATTTGAGATTGTACTGGTTCCGAGGTCGAGCCAATACAGCGATATCAGCCAGGAAGAGCCTCAATTGCGGAGGAAAATGGGAGGCACAGCCTCCTTTCTCTGCGTTATCAGGTAGAGCCTGGAAGTCAACAGTCAACAGTCAACAGTCAACAGTCAACAGTCAACAGTCAACAGTCAACAGTCAACAGTCAACAAGCACTGACGGTGCAACCGGCATCGATATTAACTATTTGAGCAGGCATTTTTGTGAGTAACTAGAGGTTGAGGTAATGACGTATTCTAATGAGCCCGGTTTAGAGGTTGAGCGTCACCAGCGCCACCTGAGTTTGGGTACAGCCGCCGCCAGAAATTTGGCAACAACAACCAAATCTGCACCGCAGATGCAGGAAATTACATCGCGGTGGTTGTTGAAGATGTTGCCGTGGGTGGAGGCGAAGGGTGGTACTTATCGGGTGAACCGTCGATTGACCTATACGGTGGCTGATGGCAAACTAAGTTTCACCAATACCGGATCGGTAGTGGAGGTGATTCCCCAAGAACTTTGTCAGTTGCCATTGCTGCGAGGGTTTAACGACACTGGGGTGTTGAGCGCTTTGGCTAGTAGGTTTGTACAACAGGAGTTCGCGCCTGGTGACATCATAGTGCAGTCAGGTCAGGCAGCCGATCGGCTTTTCCTGATCGCTCATGGCAAGGTGAACAAGACTGCAGTTGGCAAGTATGGCGATGAACCTTTGCTGGATATGCTGGCAGATGGCGACCATTTCGGCGATCGAGTGTTGGTGGAGTCAGAAAGCACTTGGAAGTTCACAATCAAGGCTGTTACCCGATGCACGGTATTGGCGCTACCACAACAGGCGTTTCGGGAATTGCTCAACCAGTCGGGGGCGTTGCAGGCTCAGGTTGAACAGTTTAGGACTCGTGCCCAACAACCACAAAACAAGTACGGCGAAGCTTCCATCGCGTTGTCTGCCGGTCATCTTGCGGAAACCCAGTTGCCAGGGACTTTCGTTGATTACGAACTCTCGCCCCGCGAATATCCATTGAGCATTGCCCAGACTGTGTTGCGGGTGAATACTCGGGTTGCGGATCTGTACAATAAACCGATGGATCAGACTGAACAACAATTGCGTCTGACTATTGAGGCTTTGCGGGAACGTCAAGAACACGATTTGATCAATAACCCGGAATTCGGGTTGCTGCACAATGCTGACCTGAAACAGCGTATCTACACCCGCAGCGGTCCTCCCACCCCCGACGATCTGGATGAATTGATTACTCGTCGGAGGAAGTCGAAGTTTTTCCTAGCTCATCCCCGAACTATAGCCGCCTTCGGTCGGGAGTGCAACCGCCGGGGCATCTATCCGCCAAGCATTGACATGGATGGAACCAAGGTAATCACTTGGCGCAATGTACCCATTTTTCCCTGTAACAAGATCCCAATTACCAAGAACCAGACCAGTTCTATCTTGGTGATGCGGACTGGTGAGGAAGATCAGGGCGTGATTGGCCTGCACCAAACTGGTATCCCAGACGAGTACCAACCTGGCCTGTCTGTCCGATTCATGGGCATCAACGAAAAGGCCATTATTTCCTATCTGGTGAGCGCCTACTACTCGGCAGCCGTCCTTGTTCCCGACGCCCTCGGTATCCTTGAAGATGTTGCAATCGGCCGGTAGGAGGATTTTAGATTTTTTGACCCTGAAAGACGATCGCAAATATTAACGATCGAGGGCAGAAAAGTCCTTGCATTTTGGTAAAAATCCTGAAACCATAATAGACGTGGCGTGCGCTGATGAGATACATCCAAAGCAACTTCTAGCCTCGTTCCATAAGAGTTTAGACTAGGCGTGGTGGCTAGTTACAGAGTGGCTACTTTTATGCCTACAAAGGCGAAATATATTTTCCTTTTCTAAGTAGACACTAAATATCCACTCTTAAGCATGGATGTGTCTTTGTTCGTGCATCGCTACCGTTAATTTTTTTGGTCTAAATGTAAGAACCATACTTGCAGACCAACAAGTCAAGTCAATTTAAAGTTAGGAGAATTTGCACAATGAGAAAGATGCTCGTTGGATTGCTATTAGTGCTGGCTTTGACTCTATCACTAGGTCAGGAAAAAGCGTTAGCTGACTGTAGCAACGAAACAATAAATACGGGTTCAGCAACCGTTGTTACTCAATTGTACGAAAACCAGTGTGTGATTCTTGGTTGGAGTAGTGGTGTGATCACAAAAGATATGACGGCTAACTGCTGCGGTCCATCTGCCGTAATCAGAATTAACGGCAATGACTGGAATAAACTGATTGGTGAGGGAAAACTAGATGGTCTTCGCTATATACGTGTGTCCAAGAATGATAATGGTGCGTATGTGATCGAGCCAAGAAAAGTGGAAACTGGCGGTAAACCTGTGACGATAGCAGGAGCGGATTTTTTCAAGTAAAGAAAACATCGAACTTAGAAAGTTCTAGCAAGTGAGTATAGTTGCGTTAGCCGATCGGGTACAGCTAGGGAGCAGGTTCTGTTCCAAAAATTGTCTAATTCGAGACCCCGATTGCTTCCCCTAAATCCCGATCGCTGCTAGCCAAGAAAACCTTCAGTCAGTAACGCCAGAGTTCCCACAAAACTCTAGTAAGTATCATTACTTTAGGAATTACGGAAGTCTCACAAGTATTAATGTACTCTACTATTTCCAACTCTCGACCGTCGCCCTATAACGAAAGTAGTAGAGTACCCTACAAGTCAATAGAAATGAGCCACTTGCATAATTCTTAGACTTGTTAGGCACTACTAACTTTCAAAATTAAAGTAGGCGGACATCAATAAAAACAAAATCAAGAAACCCGGTTTTTGTAGCCAATACCCTCGTGGTTGCCCTCGGGTTTCTTTGCAGTCTTTACCTAGCCGCAATCATTCCCGTTTGGCGCGCGTAGTCAAACAACCCTCCGGCATCTATTACCGGGCCTACTTCTCCTAAAGGTTTGAGCGAGAAAGTTCGATCGAGAGTGTGGTTGACAATTACCTCTGCTGTAAAGTCGATCGTCACTTCTTGGCCGGTTACAAACAAGTCGCAGAGCCGATCGACTGATTCGATCGGGTACAATTCGCCAGTAGCCGAGCAATTGCGAAAGAAAATGCGTGCGTAAGACAAAGCCACCACTGCTGTGACGCCGGCGGCCCCCAGAGCGATCGGAGCGTGCTCCCGCGAAGAACCGCAGCCAAAATTTTCGCCCGCTATTATAATCGGATACCGGGTTTTGAGTTCACCGGATTCGATAAACTTACCGTAGCGATCGGGCAACCCAATCATAGCGTAACTGCCTAGTTTCTCGTACTCGTCCGGCTTCGAGGGAACCAGGGTCAGGTATTCGGCAGGGATAATTTGATCTGTGTCGATGTTGTCGTCTACAACAAAAATTTGACCGCTAATTACTTTTCCCATAGTTTATTTCTTGTTAGCCTCGCTCGATGCTGTGGCGATAATTTTTAAGTGGATCAGTATGCAAGATTTGCATCTGTTCATTTTAACCTGGCAGTGTCAGTGATAACCTGTATGAGTGAAGTACCCATCACTAATCGGAGTACCGATATAGTTAGGGCTTCCCGTCTCGTCTGCCGTTGGCCTTTTAAACCCGTGCTTAAATTGGTCTTACAGAGCATAAGAAGGTGTTTCAACCTTTATCCTCCCGACAGAGAGGAACCGGCAGCCGCTCGCCTTCGGTAAGCAGTTTAATTGTTTTTTCGTACATTCCTGTTTGGATTATGTTTTATCGCCTTGTTCTTCGAGCAAGACGAACCAGTGACCGGAATCTTCCTGCCTTTCTCTCGCTAGTTACTTTCGCAAGCATATGACTGCTTCGGAGTGTTGCGGTCAGCCGAGTGGACGGGTCGCAACCCCTAGTATATTACATCACAGACTGAACAATTGGGGGAAATCAAGGAATGCTTTGGTGATTCTTCGGACATCCACGCTGGGCGTTACCCTGCCGTTAGCAATTGTCGGGGATGCCCTCACAAATCACCCGCCTTACATCTGGCCACTAATCGGATTAACGATATAGTCGGAGCATTACGGCGGTGTAGGTAAAAATTAGATCCGAGACTTTCGGTTAACAGTTAACAGTTTGCTAAGCGTCAAGATAGTTTTATGACCAATCCAATAGATGACATTGCTCGACAAGCTCGCCAGGGCTCAGTTGCATCGATTATTCAAATCCTTAATGACGAACTCGCACAGCTAGGGGTGAGGGCCCGAGCCGTTTTTGCAGAGGGTGTGCTGCAACTGCTGTGCGAAGCCGCCACACCCCAACTACTGGAACAGTCTAGCTTGGTCGATCGAGTCCAAGAAATTTTGGAGAGCATTTCGCCCTACAATATTCGCCGAGTCAACATCAACAGCCGGCTTGTCCGAGAACACCAACTGCTGTGGCTCGAAGAAATTACTCGCGATCCCCAGAATCAACTGCTGTGGTCTCAAGAAATTAAACTCAGAAAGCCGAATTTGTTTAAGCGTTTAGCCACCGCCTATTACGAACGCCAAGCTCAAGCAGGTAAGCGGGCTTTGCCGAGAATGGCTGTACCTCGCTCGATGCAGGAACCGCGGCAATTTCAGCGCGGTATCGTCGGCGGCATCAGCTTGACCGTGCTGTTGCTCGCGGCAGCGGCCGCCATCTACAAAGGACTCAATTCCCCAGAGATCAACAGCACACAAGCCACCACCCAAGCAGTTGCCAATGCCGCTCCCTCGGAGGCAAAACCTGCTTTGAAAATTTCTAAGGAGACTGTTAATTCTGCTGTTGACTCTTTTGCACAAGCAGTGCGAGTCGCCTCGCAAGCAGCCAACGACAGCAAAACCGCTCAATCTAGCGAGGATTGGTTAGTCGTAGCTGCTAAGTGGCAGCAAGCTTCGGATTTGATGGCCGCCGTACCCTCCAAGCATCCCCGCTACACAACAGCTCTGAACCGGACGGCACTTTACCGCCAAAATAGCGCTAAAGCCCAAGAGGAAGCACAAAATAAGTAAGCAGGTAAGTCGGTTGACACTCCCCGGCCTCAAGGCACGGGGATTCTTAAGACATTTCAGTCTTAATATCCCTATCGCGCTTAGTTCCTAGGCTGACTGCTCTGGGCACTACCGGTGCTGAGTCATATCTGGTCAAAAATGTTTTGGGCGTAGACTTTCCCCCAG
This sequence comes from Microcoleus sp. AR_TQ3_B6, assembly GCF_036702785.1. NCBI lineage: Bacteria > Bacillati > Cyanobacteriota > Cyanophyceae > Oscillatoriales > Microcoleaceae > Microcoleus > Microcoleus sp. AR_TQ3_B6. The sequence goes on from NZ_JAUBVJ010000003.1 coordinate 188,673, forward strand.
TCCGGGGGTAGGTTTTTACATCTTGTCTGATTTGGTTATTCGACCATATTCATTTGTTAAGATGGATTTGTTATTTTACTTAAAAAGGGAAAAAAGCCGTCCTACAAGGACAGGGTTTTCAACCCAATTTTCTGATAAATCTCACAAGAGAGTTTGCCCTGCTGCTCTGGCAAGTTGTGAAAAATGAGTTTTTGAGCAAAAACTCGCTTTCCTCTCAGCTATGTTATGAGTGATAATTTGGGGATTTTGAATTTTTGCGATCGGCATCACTCGATCGGCAGATTTGTATCACAATAAAAATTTGTTAGGATCACAAACTAAAATAGGAAACATCACAGAGTGAGGATAGGGGTATCATTAAGCAGTCTCTAGAAAAGCTTCATGCTACCAACAACGGTCAAAATTAGCGGGGATGGGATTTATTCTCATCCGGTAAAGGATGGTAAAGTTCATCCCGTACAGATCGAAGTGTAGAAAACACGAAAATAGAACTCAGTCAGATCGGGGTATATTTTCACTTATCTAGTGACAGGCCTACCGGGTATGCAAACACAAAAAGTAGGCTCATAACACTCACGCCGACAGTTATGCACAGGTTCTATATTTGCAGGGTGAGCAGGCTCAAACATCTTAGAATAAAGGCTTGGTTGCCACGAGCGATCGCCAAAGAAATCAAAAGTTTACGATCGATCGACCGCTCGCCGTCAGAGTCTTGCACTTTGCATTGACGGCAAATCCCAGAACCAGTATCAGTCCAAAAATTTCTGGATCGTCTTATGCAGTACCCGGTCGATCCTGCCCTCCTCGGGCAACAAATTTGCCAAATTCTCGCGACCAACTTCGATCGAGAAATCCTGCTGCAAATAGCAAATACTTTGGGGGTTGCTTGTCAGGCAGATTTGTGTTTTGTTGCTGCTGTGGTTGACCAGAAAGTAGTAAATCCGAATGCTTGCTGGCAACTTTGGAGCGATCGCCAAAATGCCGCCGGTGCTGCTGCGGGTTCAACTCAAACACCGGAACACTCCCAAACCACAAAATTAAAATCGCCTAGCATATCACTAGAACATCCCATCTGGGCAAACGTGCTAGCAAACGGCGAGAGAGTAGCGATATCCGACTATCAAGATAGTCTGGCAGCTTCATCGCCCAATTTCCCTGTGACACCGCTGCCTTTTCGGGCAATTTTGGCAGGGCCTGCGCGATTTGGAGGGGCTGTAAATGGCATGATGATTCTTGGTAAGTCGCACCCTCACGAGTGGTCGGTTACCGACCTGCAGCACCTAGAAGCAGCATCGAACCCGATCGGTTTGGCAATTTCTCACATTCAAAAAACTCAAGAAATTGCCAACTTAAACGAACAGTTACAGCGGCAAGCTAAATACAAAAATCTACTCATGTCAGTTGCTGCATCGATCGACACCAATTCAGAAGCCGATCGAATATTGCAGCAAGTTATTGAAAATACCGTCGATACCCTGGAAGTAGATAGAGGTCAAATCCTGCTATTGAAATATACAGATCCTCTATTTAAAACTCGCTCCCCCCATCAAACGCCCAAAGTCAAAGTCGAATTAGTAGGCGAATCCGCTCTGAAAAAAAATCCCAAAAAACAGGCAATAGCACCAAGCGATGCCGGAAAAAAAAGCTCGACATCCAAAACAAAAAACAAGGACAAAGCTGCTAATTCCAAATCCAAAATCTCCAACTCAAAACCAAATAACTCTCCCGCTTTTTTGCTGTCGGAATCTAATTTGTGCGACAAAGCATTCCACAGCGCACCCAAACCCCTCGCCCTCGCTGACGCAGGCGAATTAATCGGCAACGAACAAGAGGGCGCCGCAGCAATCTTGAAACTCCAAGGCATTCGCGGCTTGCTGCTGGTTCCCCTGACCGGCGGTGCCGGCCAGGAAACAGTCTTGGGGTTCTTGGTTTTGCAGCACTCCGAGCCGCGCGCTTGGAGCCCTGAAGAATTAGAAGTTCTCGCATCAGTCAGCGCTCAAGCGAGCAGGGCGATTATCCAAACTCAGAGGCTCAAGGAAGCGCAAACCCTAATCTTCGACAGAACCGCTCAGTTGCAGCAAAGTCTCGACGTGCAGGCGAAACTGTACGAACAATCTGCCCTTCAACTAGAGCAATTGCGCAAATTGAAGCTGATTAAAGACGAGTTTCTCAGCACTATGAGTCACGAGTTGCGCACCCCTTTAACCATCATGAAGCTGGCGATTCTGATGCTCAAACAAGCTGAACAGGCGTCAGCGAGTCGGGCTAAGTATCTCGACATTCTAGAGCAGCAGTGTTCTAAGGAAACCGATCTGGTTAACGATTTGCTGACCCTCAAGCAGTTTGAGCCTCAGCAAGTCCCGATTTCTCTAATCAAAATCGATCTCAAGGGTTTAATTCAAGATTTAGCTGGGGATTTTGAGAAACAATGGGCGGATAAGCAATTGACTCTGAAGGTGGATTTGCCCAAGTTGACCCCTTGCTGGGAAACCGACCCGGACAGTCTCAAGCGGGTGCTGCTGGAACTGCTGACGAATGCTGGAAAATACTCGGCTTCTGGAACGGCGGTTGTTTTCCAGGCGTCTGAGGCGGCTGGCTATATTGTCCTGACCATTTCTAATTTGGGGTCCGGCATTTCTGCTGCTGATTTGCCGCACATTTTTGACAAGTTCCGCCGCGGCAGTGGCATTACAGACCAAGCTATCCCGGGTACGGGTTTGGGTCTGGCTCTGGTAAAGTGTTTAGTACAGCACTTGAATGGTACTATTGATGTGTCTAGCAGTCCGGCAAAAAGTTCTGAAACTGATGAGTTGTGGCGCACCTCTTTTACTCTGACTCTGCCGCAATCTCCAGCGGACTCTCTAATCTAGGAGAATAGTTGGGAAAAAAAGTGGCTCTTAATTGGTAGCGAACAGGCGAAACGACAAGACTTGCCTTTATAGGGAGATTTGGAAATATGGCAAACGCTACCAAATTCTCCTTTTTGAATTGTTTGTCTGGTTGCCCGCCTAAATTGTCGGTTCTCCATGGCTGATTCTCCCTAGAACTTATGATGTCTGGTTATTTGCCCGTAATTAGCGGGTGTTTGTAGTGAGTACGACCGTCTTCTGTTGATAGATAAATCAGGACTCTTCGTCCGGGCGTGCGAACTTAATTATGGTTGTATAACCGGAGATGATATTACGCAGTCGTGACCAAAGAAACCGGGTTTTTTAACTCTTTCCAAGGCCGGCAACGAAGTATTTTTGTACATCGAAGCCGATTTCTGCGTCCGAGACTGTCCTCTAAAAATCGCGCGGTGCATAGAACTCGATCGCCAATATTATGCTCACAAAAGCTGCACCTAAAACCCTGCGTTGGCAACGTTCTAAATATTCGCCGCTGGCACGACAAATAGACGTTTTTGCAGCGGCGGGAAAGTTTATGTTTTTTTTGTGGTGGGATGGACTGCTGCAAAATAATTCTCCTCATACTAGAAGAATTCGCGCTCATTGGTTGGTCAATACTTTGCTGGATTTAGGCCCAACTTTTATTAAAATCGGGCAGTCTCTCTCGACTCGGGCGGATTTGCTGCCGCTTGAGTATGTCAAGGAACTCGAACAGTTGCAGGATCGGGTTCCTGAGTTTAGTTCCGAAGAAGCGATCGCTCTTGTAGAATCAGAGTTAGGCAATGATATTTATGCTTTGTACCGCGATTTTGACCCCTTGCCGCTCGCTGCTGCGAGTCTGGGACAGGTGCACAAAGCGAGGCTGCACACCGGGGAAGATGTGATTGTAAAGGTGCAACGTCCGGGTTTGGAAAGTTTATTTGATTTGGATGTCAAGGCCGTGCGCCAAGTCATGCGTTTTTGCGATCGCTATTTACCTGGGACGCGCAAGTACGACCTGGAATCTATTTATCACGAGTTTTTTAAGATTTTATATCAAGAAATTGACTACGTGCAAGAAGGTAAAAATTCCGACCGCTTTAGCCATAATTTTCGAGAATATCCTCAGGTTATTGTCCCGAAAGTCTACTGGCAATATACTACTAAAAAAGTGCTGACTCTAGAATACGTACCAGGCATTAAGGTGGACGACCGCATTAGTTTAGAGGCGATTGGAGTAGATATTCCGAAGCTCAATCAACTCGGAATTTGCTGTTACTTGAAGCAGTTGTTAATTGACGGGTTTTTTCAAGCTGACCCGCATCCGGGAAATTTGGCGGTGACAGAAGATGGTAGCTTGATTTTTTACGATTTTGGGATGATGGCTGAGGTGAAGTCTCTGGCTAAAGACGAAATGGTCAAGACTTTTTTTGCTGTGATGAGAAAGGATACTGACGAGGTACTCCATACTTTAATTAGGATCGGCTTAGTTGAGCCGATGCCGGATATGATGCCGGTACGCAGGCTGATTGCTTTTCTGTTGGATAAGTTTATTGATAAGCCGATCGACTTTCAAGCTTTTAATGAAATTAAGAACGAACTTTACATGATGTTCGAGCAGCAACCGTTTCGCTTGCCCGCAGAAATGATGTTTATTGTCAAGTCGGTGACGACTCTCGACGGCATTGCTAGAACTCTCGACCCTAACTACAATTTCCTAGCATCCGCTCAGCCTTTTGTCAAGAGTATTGCGGTGAGCAAGGGGCGGGGAAATGCGATCGGAGAATTGGCAAGGCAAGCGCGAAGTTTTATTACATATAAGTTACGGCAGCCGAGCAAATCGCAAGTTTTTCTCAAGCGTTTGGAGCAGCGAATTGAAGAGGGCGAACTGCAAATTAGAGTGCGAAATATCGAGAGCGAAAGAGCCTTGAAACGCATTAATTTAGCCCTAAAAACTCTAGTTTTTGCTTGTCTGACTGGTTTTGTGTTTCTGTCGGGTGCAGTGCTGCTGGTGGGAGGATATAAAACGGGGGCGATCGCAGCTTTTGCTGTTTCGGGATTCGGCGGCTTGTTTCTGTTGCGCTCGCTGTTAGATTTGTTGGTTAAGGAAAAGCTCGATCGAATGGTCGAGTGATAAATATACTTGGTAATTGGGAATTGCGATCGCAGTCAATCGATTTGAGATTTGAGATTTTAGATTTTAGATTGACCCCACGGATAAATGCTCTTTCTTGAGGATTTTCGAAAATCGATTTGGGATTGATTCCACGGATCAATCACGTGGCGGGTACCACCTTTGAAATTTTTGGTCAGGACTTTAGTACTCATTAAAAAGACTGAAGTCCTGACTACAAACTGTCGGAAATTCGAGCGGCGGGGGCTCTCGCGAAAACAGTTTTTGAAAGTGCCTGGATGCTCTACAATCGGGAAAAGTTCAGCGAGGCTACACAACTGTTTGAGGATTGTGTGCGTTTAAATTCGGCGGATGGGGTAGCTGCAATTTATCTCGATCGCTGCCGACAACAATTATAAAAGTAAAATAGCCGAAAGCTTTACCGATGCCACCGAGTCCAAACATACCAATTAAAGGATAGGGATCTTCAATTATCGAACTTTCTAGCGTTTGCAGTTCGTCTTGACGATCGTAAAACCGGGACAAGTCGATCGCTTCACCGTCATCTTGCTTAGCTTTTTGCAATTCTTCGTAGCGACGCAAAACAGCTTGAATATTGCGCTTGGACACTGTTTCGCCCAAGATTTGGGAGAGACTTCGCCACAAGTGCGAACCCACTTGTTTGATGTAGTCGTATTCGTAACCTAGCTGCTGGGCAATTTCCGAGTAGGAATGTTCCGCCCAAGTTTCCAGAAATACAGCAGATTGCAGATCGTTAAGTTTTTGTCCGTGGTTAGCAGCTTGTAAAAGCCCATCGACTATTGTCAGCGCTTCTTGTCCTCTCATCCCCACTACCTTGACTTATTATTTTAAGTTTAGTGGCTTCTCCACCGCTTGCCACTAGCGTTTCAGGAAACCGTATAAAAACTTTACAAAAGTAACTCACTTTTTCTCACCGACAGAGCGATCGGGCGTGGGTTATCAATTTAATAGCTTTTAAAACAAGCTGAACTTACTAGAGGTAAATTATGGCTATTAATCATAACGTTCCGTATTTCAATCAAGAAGATAACCAGATTGAAGGTTGGCGCACCTGCGGTGCTACGAGTGCAGCAATGTGCTTAAAGTATTTTAATGTTCCAGATTTAGGTTCCTTCCCACAGTACGAAGATGACGTTAAAGCACGTTTTGATAGACTTGGCATAGATCACGGTTCTCCCGATGGAATCAGGAGGTTGTTAGAAGGTTTAGGGTTAAGAGATGATTTGACCATGAAGGGAAGTCTATCAGACATTACTCGCTCTCTTGATTCTGGTGAAATATGTATCTTGCATGGCTTTTGGACGAACTCAGGTCACATCTTGGTTATTCGTGGTTATAACGGCAACGGTGACTTTTTTGTGAACGATCCACATGGAGAATGGTTCTACGGTGGGTATAGTGTAAATTCACGAATTTCACCAGATAACAAAGGTGAAAATAAACTATACAGCCGCAGGTTGATATCCTCTGCTGCTAATGCCCTTAGCTGGCGCCAAGCTTTGGAATTTTATGACACTTGGGATAGTAACAAGATCGACTCTACTGCAACAATGTGGCTACATAGAGTTTCTCTTCAGCAAAGAGGCGGTTCTAAGCCAGGCGATATTCCAGAAGCAAAAGAGGAGCCATCAAAAATTGGGGAAATCTTGAAAAATAACCGAGTAATTAATTTGAACGAACTCACTGCTGACCAAGAATTAGTTCGGGAAATCCAAAGCCGACTTAATGCTATTGGTCTGCTGAACTTGTCTGATGTAAATGGAATTTTGGGGAATGTTACTAAGAATGCGCTAACTCGTTTTACCGATTCAGTATTCCTCAACAACATGAATACTGGCTTATTTGGGAAGACATTCTTCCAAAAACTTATGGAACTCCGGGGTACGCCTCTTGTAACTACTTTTCCGACAGATCCGCCAGGTTCTTTGCCGGAAAAACTTGCGACCGCACTTAAATTCACCTTGAAATGGGAAGGAGGCTTTGTCGATAACCCATTTGATTTAGGCGGGCGGACAAAAAAAGGAATTACCCAGAGAAATTATGACAGCTACAGGATGGACAAACGACTGCCCACCAAGGATGTGAAGGATATTGAGGACGCCGAAGTGATGGAAATCTACTCCGAGAGGTATTGGAAACCATCCCAGGCTGATTCAATGATATTGCCTCTAGCTATAGTGCATTTTGATACTGCTGTCCTTTTTGGAGTAAGGGGTGCTGTCCAGTTTTTACAGGAAGCATTAGGAATTGCTGCTGATGGAATTTTTGGACCGCAAACTGAAAGTGAGCTGCAAGCTAAAAATAACAAAAAAACAGCCTTGAATATTATCGATGGAAGAATTGCTTACCATCACAGCAGAGTTAGGCAGAACTCTTCCCAGGAAGTCTTTTTGGATGGTTGGGTGAACCGTGCTAATAACTTGAGAGAGTTTATCGCAAACCTGTAGAGAAAAACTGAACTAAATTCGGCAAAAGGTTTTTCCGTTATATTGAGCCGCGATCGCATCTGCTTTTAAAGGCAAGGTGCGATCGCTCTCCCACTAGATTGTCAATCCTAATTTTTTCTTTGTGTAAATACTTTTAAAATATGAACTTCCCGGCGATATTGGATGTGGTTATTAGCTTGTTTTTCATTTACTTAATTCTCAGCCTTTTAGCTTCAGGTTTTCAAGAATTCATTGCTACAGTTTTTGAATGGAGAGCTAAACATTTGAAGTCAGCCATCGAAATTCTACTTGGTGACAATGAAGCAAATGATCCGTCCGCTCTACAAGCCCAAGAAATTGCTGATAAGCTGTGGAATCATCCTCTAATTCTATCTCTGAATCAAAGAAAAAAAAGAAAAATTCTTCCACGTTCTGTCGGTCCTTCCTATATTCCTTCAAAAATGTTTGCGACCACCTTGCTGGAAATTTTGAAAAAAGATTACGATTTTAACGCTTCAGAAACAATTGGTGAGCTCGTAGAATCAATCAATAAAAATGAAAAACTAGAGCCACAACTACAACAGCGGATTTCTTCTATCGCTTTAATAGCTCAAAGAACAGCTAGTGCTAGTGAGAATGGAATTAACGCTTTAGAAAAAGAGATAATAATTTGGTTCGATCAGTCGATGGAGCGAGCATCGGGTGTCTACAATCGAAATGTTAAGGGGTTTGCTGTTTTGATTGGCTTATTAGTTACACTGGCGCTCAATGCGGATACATTTCACATCCTTGAAAGCTTAAACAAAGATGCTGCTTTGCGATCTGGTATCAATCTAGTTGCCAGTAATGTTATTAGCAATAACAAGAAGCAGATAGACGACTGTTTGATAGAGACAAAAAAAATGGATGATCCCAGGCAAAAAATCAGGAAACAAAACCAATGCTTTGAGGACATTTATACAGGTTTGGATAATATAATTATGCCTCTTGGCTGGGATACTTCTAATTTCCCCGTCTCTATACAGGAACAATTGGCAAAGCAAGTAAATCCGCTATTTTTTACCAACAGAATGCCTTCGATATTAGGAACCATCAAACTTATCTTTGGTTGGCTGTTGAGTGCTGCAGCCATAGGGATGGGTGCGCCCTTTTGGTTCGATCTGCTCGGTAAAGTTATTAATGTCCGTAATGCTGGTAAAGTACCTGAATCAACATCTAATGATCGGTCTAGTTGAGCCAGGTTTGGTGAAAACCTTTAGCGATCGCTCTCCTGTCGCTACTCAAGTCAGCAAAGCCTTTGATTAGCTGTTAAATAGCGATCGCCCCTTGCTTCATTAACCGGTCATGCGATCGCACCCCGTCACCTATCCATCGTTTCACCCAACAACAGGAGATGAGAGTGAAAGGTGCGATCGGCTTTTATGAAATAGTTGCTTAGAAAACGGAATACATTAGAAACCGGGTTTTTGCCGTTGCTGCTGGTCCTCACCCAGTAATCTCGCCAACAACCCGGTTTCTGGCCACCCGTAAACCCAAGAAACCGGGTTTTTTGCCGTTTCTACTGACCCTGACGCAGTATTCTCGCAAAAAAACCCGGTTTCTGACCACCCGTAAGTCCTAATAGCAATAGGGGCAGGCAAGATGCCTACCCCACACACTTGATATCACTTTGATATCAGACTTAAATTTTCAATACCCCCAGGGGAATTCGAATCCCCGTCGCATCCGTGAAAGGGATGTGTCCTAGGCCTCTAGACGATGGGGGCGCGTTGCGTTTGCTTGTGTTCCGCACCTTTATTACCTTAACTAATCTTTCCCAATCTGTCAACTACTTTGCGAAAGTTTTTTTTCTACTCGTCCCAAAGCTCGTCACAGTAGGCTTTGAGGATGGCGGCGCAATTGCCGATCGCCCCTATATGAGCAATTTCAAAGCCGTGGGTATTTTGGGTGGGGAAAGCCAAACAAGCGGCGCGGGCTACGTGGCCGAACTTCATGGCGATCGAAGCATCGCTCCCAAAACCGCTAATTACCGCCAACTGCACCTCTACATCGGCTGCTGCGGCTGCTGCGCGCAATTGGGCGTTCAATCCTTCATCGTAGACTCCGTAGCCGTCCTGAACCAGCAAAACCGGGTTTTCGCCGTCAAGAATCGGGTATTCCGGCGCCAGAGGGCAAATTTCCAAAGCGATCAGCGCGTCCAACGGCTGGCGCTGGGTGAAATACAAAGCTCCGATCGCCCCAACCTCCTCCTTCGCCGACGCTACCAAATAAACATTCACCGCAGGCTCTTTCAAACATTGGGCCAGAGCCAGCAAAATCGCCACTGAAGCCTTGTTGTCCAGAGTGTAGCTCGCGATCCAGTCCTTCAACCGCAGCGGGCGCTTGCGGTGCTTTCCCACCACCATCCGCGTGCCCGGTCGTATTCCGGCCTCGGCTAATTCCTCGGCGGTACACTTAGTTTCGATCCAGGCATTTTCCCACTTTAAAGAAACATCTTCCTGCTGAGCTTTCTGAGGAGATTCGTGAGAAACATGGCGGGAACCGAAGCTGAGAATGCCGCTAATTGTTTGCTTGTCTCCGAGCAAATCCACCACGCCTTCGCCGTAAACCCAAGGAAACGCGCCGCCCAATCTGCGGACTTCCACGCGGCCACTCTTGCCTATTGTTTTAACTAGGGCGCCAATTTCGTCTTTGTGGGCGGTAATGGCGATCGACTTTTCGGGATTGCGACCCTTAATTAGGGCGATCGCATTGTCCGCGCGATCGACCCAAGCATTCACTCCCAGGGCGGCGAATTTTTCCATCAACCGCTGGTTAATTTCCGATTCCGCACCGCTGGGTGAGTGCAGCATTACTAATTCTTCGATTGTTTGGAACAGGCCATCGAAGTCTAACATTTTTGTTTTTCGTTTTTAGGAGCGAATTTTGACATATATTAAAGCACATTTACCCTCTATTTCCCGGCGGTACACTTAGTTTTAATTCAGGCCTTTTCCCACTTGAAAGAAACATCTTCCTGCTGAGCTTTTTGAGGAGCGTAGGAATGAGGCAATTGGAGGCAGCAAAGGGCGATTGAGTAACAAGATTCATGCGAGCGCGTGGATGCGTTGGGCAATCCGTTGGGGTTTCACCTCGCCCCCGGACAAGTTGGTGACGCCAGAAGGAGCCGACCAACTGCAGCCGTTACTGATGGGGGATACAGTGCTGGCCAACAAGGGCTATGATGCAGATCGGGGCGTAATTGACCCCCTCAATGCCGAGGGGAAGAGCGCCATGATTTCACCTCGGCACCACCGCAAGATGCTGGGAACTTACCATACGGAATTGTACAAAGCCCGTCATTTGATTGAAAACATTGCCGCCAAGCGGCTGCTGTATCCGGCAATCGCGACGCCCTATCACCCGTCAGGCGGTGAACTTTCCGGCGTGCGATTCTTCTGGCTGCTGGGGTCATCTGGTTGAATTGATGACACGCTCTAAATTAACTTGACAGTGCCGTAAACTAATATGCCTGACCTCTTGAGTAACTTCTTTGCGAATAATTTCATTCCTCACGGGCATTGTTACCTCTGGAAACCCGGGTTAGTCTGGCTGCACTTAACGTCAGATGCACTGACTACCCTCGCTTATTACTTGGTGGCGGTTGCCATCGTTTACTTTACGAATCAGCGTAAGGATCTGCCTGCCCAGACGGTGGTGTTGCTGGTGGGTTTCTTTTTTATCTTTGCCTTATGTGGCACAACCCACCTGATGGAAGTAGTGACACTTTGGCACCCCATCTACTGGGTTTCAGGACTGATCAAAGCGGTCACTGGTGCTTGGTCTTTCTATACGTTCACCTTTTTACTGATTCCCTTAATTCCAGTGGCGCTCGATGCGCCAAGTCCAGCCCAACTCGCCCTTACAAACCAGGAACTAGAGGAGAGCCGCCGCCGTATCCAGGCGATTAATGTCGAGCTAGAGCAACGGGTGCAGGAACGCACCGCCCAATTGGAAGCTTCTAATCGCACCAAAGACGAATTATTGATGCGCGAACAAATAATTCGGGCAGAGGCAGAGGCTGCCAACCGTGCCAAGGATGAGTTTCTCTCGATTCTTTCTCATGAACTCAGAACTCCTCTCAACGCCATCTTAGGATGGTCAGCGATGTTACGGCAGCGAACCCTGAGTCAGGATAAGGTTCTGCGGGCTTTGGAGACGATCGAGCGAAACGCCAAGTCTCAAGCCCAGCTAATCGAAGACATCCTCGATGTTTCTCGCATCATTACGGGTAAACTGCGCCTCCAAGTCCGTCCAGTCAACCTGGTTACCGTGATTGAATCTGCGATTGAGTCTGTACGCTTGGCGGCTGAGGCAAAATCAATTCGCCTGCAAAGCGTGCTCGATTCTCAAGCGGGTTTGCTCTTGGGTGATGCCAATCGGTTGCAGCAAGTTGTGTGGAATCTACTTTCTAACGCCCTCAAATTCACCCCTAAAGGCGGGCGAGTCGAGATTCGTTTGGAGCGGGTTAATTCTCATGCTGAAATTACTGTCAGCGACACTGGACCCGGCATCAGCTCGGAGTTTCTACCGTTTGTCTTCGATCGCTTCCGCCAGCACGACAGCAGCACCACTCGCAGTTATGGGGGGTTGGGTTTAGGGTTAGCCATTGTGCGTCAATTAGTTGAATTGCATGGCGGGACTGTAACGGTAGTGAGTCCAGGGATAGGACAGGGGACGACCTTTACAGTCACACTGCCCGCGATGATTATCCCTCTACCACCGAGCGATCCAGAGCCATTAAACTCGATCGTCGAGACGAAGCCGAGGGTTGACGCGTCGCCGAGCCTTGAAGGCTTACAAATCTTAGTGGTAGATGACGAGGCTGACGCGCTAGAGTTGCTGAACACGATTCTGCAAAATAATGGTGCTGAGGTCATCGCTGTTGCGTCGGTCAAGCAGGCGTTGACCATTATCGAAACCGCAACGGATCGCAGCCCCGATGTTTTAGTGAGCGATATTGGGATGCCGGATGAGGATGGCTACTCCCTGATCCGCAAGTTGCGACAACTTGAAGCGCAGCGGGGCGGTAAGCTACCCGCGATCGCGCTGACGGCTTATGCCCGGAATGACGATCGTCGGCAGGCACTATTAGCAGGTTTTCAGATGCATTTGACCAAACCCGTAGATGCTGCCGAGTTAGTGGCCGTGGTTGCCAGCCTCACCGGACGTACAAGCAGGTGCTAAAACCCTGGTGTATTGAACTCGTCCTTTTACTGCTTCTGTTGCAAAAACTGTTCAAGAACCAATGTCGCCTTTGAAAATAATTAATAATTGGGTTCTTCTCACCTTGGGGAGAAGGCTAGCGCTTGTGCCGAACCAAGCTTGTGAGTGTCGTCTCCAGCACAAACCTCTGTTAACTTGATTCAGGCAACAGGTCTACTGTGTCAAGGATAGGAAGCACTCTTCCTTCATTATCGAGTAGAGCCTGCATGAGTTCTATAGCGGTTCGATCGCGTGGTGAGGTATGCCCGTGGGCCCGTGGGCATGATGCCAGATAGTACCTCATGTTACGCTCGAAAGGCTATACATTCTCTAGGGCGCCAATTTCATATTTTTTGTGAGCGGTAAAGCCGATCGACTTTTGGGGATTGCGGCCCTTAATTAGGGATCGCGCATTGTTCGCACGATCGACCCAAGCATTCACTCCCAGGGCGGCGAATTTTTCCATCAACCGCTGGTTAATTTCCGACTCCGCACCGCTGGGAAAGTCGAGCATGACTAACTCTTCAATTTTTGGGAACAGTCGATCGAACTCTAACATTTTTTATTCCCGTGTTTTGGAGCTCATTTTGACATATATTAAAGCATATTTACTATAAATTTAGTATTTTAATTAACAAAAAAATCACTCTATGTACTGATATCTTGCGCCCGAGCTACCCAATATAATAAGCCTAGTTTGTTGACTAAAAATCTCGCCTTTTATGTTTAAACCACCGCCAGAAACCCAGTTTTTAAGCGGTGCAAAATGTGAGTGCCGAGAGGTTTTTCCATCCGCTAACGTTATTATAAACTTTAAAAGTTTCTCAACTTTTTGCTATGGTTTTCCATAAAATTCAGCAACTCGTGCATCGCAAAATTAGAGCCAAAAAGTTAGGGATAAAATTTAACAGAGTTGCTAGCTTTCAATTGCCCGAACAATTAATTGTGCAAGGAAAACGCCATCAAGTAAACTTGCCTTCAGAGAGAGGCATGAACGGAGAATTTATAGAAGTGCTTTTAGACGACTGCTACGGAGTCGAGCAATTATCTGAATCCCTGATGACAATTATTGATGTTGGAGCCAATGTAGGGTTATTTCCGATTGCTGCGAGGAACAGGTTTCCCCAGGCCGTAATTCACGCCTACGAAGCTAATCCCTACCTAGAAAATTACCTCAAACATCAATCTAAAATCGCAAATTTTACCTATTTTATGGAAGCACTAGGAGACCGAGATGGTAAAGTAGTCCTTGACATTCGGGAAGTCTCGGGAAAAACCCGCTCGACCGTGACCGAAAGCGGCGACATACCGATGGTATCATTTCGCAGGGCGATCGAGCGAATTGGTGGCAGCGTTGATTTAGCAAAAGTAGACTGTGAAGGTGCAGAATGGCTGTTATTTAAAGATACAGAGATTTGGCAATTTGTGGAAAACCTTTCTTTAGAATATCACTTGTGGTCTGGTCACACTCACGCCGAAACCCGACAAGTTATTCAAAACTTAGGATTTCGGATCAGAAAGCAAATACCAATAGATAAATGGTACGGCTCGATATTAGCATCCCGAACCCGCAACCCTCAAAAATATAGCAGATGTTGAAGGAATAAGAAAGTTCGGCAACGGATTCGCTTTTTGAGGATTTAACGGAGGTCAGTCAGAAAGTTTTAGTTATCTCTGGGTGGGTGACAAATATAGCTATAAACCATGCCTTAGGCTGGTGGCAGCTCCCTCGTCCATGTCGATAAAAGTGACCCTTATTACGACTTAACTTCATTAACTATTCTATTCGGCTGGGCTCATCCCGATGCGTGCAAATATGCTGCCAGCAGGTAAAATAAAGAGAGTAGATCGGGTAAAAAAATCAGCATAACTCCCGAAGAACAATTACGCCGATCGGCTTGTATTCAGGAAATAGCGCCAATCAAGAACAAAAATACAGATTCAGAAGATAGGGCGACCTGAGAAGGGCTTGAGAAAATAATGTAAACGTTTTAGGCAAGCTCGATCGACCCTGCGGGCTATTTCAATTCTTCCGCGTGAAACACTACTTAGAAAATAAGCTGTTAAGCCTCTAAATAGCTTGTTTGGTAATCGTGAATTCCTTGTAGTTCAAGCGTCCTCGCTTGCTAGAATATACAGTTTAAATGCGTAACAGCTTATCCTAGGCTGTCCTGTGAATTTGGGAACGGAGAAAGCTGAGAAAGCGTAATTACAATCGCCGGTTCTCCAGCAAGCACTCCGCAGCTTCTAAAGATTGGCGACTTAGCATTTAATATAGCTCTGGTCGCTGTTAAGCTCATCAGCATTTTTATCTAATTTGAATAAAATAAGCACGAATACCGGCACCCTCGGTTTAAAAATTACAATCAGGGATAATACTTAGCAATAAAATGCTGAGTTAGCTGTTCCGTAACAATTTATTAAAATTAGCAATTTTAGCTTTCTACGCCAGCACAAAAGCCGAATGAAATGCTAAAAATTGAAATATGAAGCAACAACGGTATAATCAACAACAAATTGAATCGTTCGCCCAAGCGGTGTTGAACGATGGCTATTGTGTGTTGCGCGATCATTTTTCCACCGCAACACTGAACGTTTGGCGCGAAGCTTTTGCGCCCTTGCTACACGATCATATCGAGCGCGAAGGTAAACTTCGCAATCGCGGCCCAGCTCGTTATTATGTTACCCTTCCTTTCAAC
Organism: Microcoleus sp. AR_TQ3_B6; assembly: GCF_036702785.1. NCBI lineage: Bacteria > Bacillati > Cyanobacteriota > Cyanophyceae > Oscillatoriales > Microcoleaceae > Microcoleus > Microcoleus sp. AR_TQ3_B6. Next base: position 204,064 of record NZ_JAUBVJ010000003.1, read on the forward strand.
GCTCCCTTTGCCGATCCCAGTATTTATGAAGATGAGGATGTGCTAGCGCTGGTTGAGCGTTTGGTGGGCGAAGATGCGGTGATGTGCCAGTTGGCGACAGACACGCCGTTGCTGGGTTCTGACTATCAAGAGGTGCACCGGGATGCGCCGCCACTTTTCCCGGAAACTGGGAGAGAAACGCCGCCATTCCAACTAGCGGTTAACTTCCCACTCGTCGATATGACGCTGGAAAATGGCCCGTTTGAGGTGGTGCGGGGCACGCACATGAGTTCGAAGGCGGAAGGGTTGCAGCGCATGGAGTCGGGTGAGATAAAGTTAGAGCCGGTTTTGATGAAAGTGGGAGATGTGATGATCCGCGATGTGCGGGGGCTTCACCGAGGCACTCCTAACCGCACGGAAATACCGCGCCCGATGGTGGTGATTGGCTACAGCCGGCGCTGGTTAAATCGCCCGGAGGTTTGCATTCACATTCCCCGTGCTTCCTTCGATACTCTTTCGGAACGCGCCCGCCATTTATTGCGCTTTAATCCGATTGTTGAATCCCTGGAAGAGAAGCCGGAAGTTGAGGTTTATCAAGCGTTTGCTTACTAAAAAATAATGTGATAGGCGTTCGCTCTGTGACATAAAAGGGCGATCGCTTTTGCTTTTTTTTGAGATTCAACCGCTTGCAAAAGTCTCGAATTGGTAATTGGTCTTGAACACAAGCCGTTAACTCATATCAGGTCTGGGTACTTACCCAGAATTAAGCAGCAACTGGAACTTGAGGCCACCAGTGAAAGTTTGTTAAACCCAGAATTAAATCTTGCTGTTGGAGTAATTGTTGGCAGCGATCAAATAAAACCTCTTCTAATTCATCAAGATTTTCAAAATTTAAAAATATTCTCCGTTCTATCAAAACGCCAAATTATCAAGAATTAGGAAAGGCGATCGAGTTTGCATTCGGTCAAGTTTCTAATATCTATTCCGGTTGCATTGGAATGATTAAACCGCAGAGAACGCTCCAGAACGCAGAGTTCGAGAACAGAGAGATGAATAATTTCGATGAAGGGCGGATTTGATATAACAAGATCTTTGGAACTGGTTTGCACACTGCTGCTATGGTACCTCATCTATCTGAGAAACCCTAAATCGGGATTTGGAGCACGGGGCTACAGTGGCATTCTTTTTGCGGGCTGGTATAACTATTCGGAATTCACAAATATTGCAATTCCTCAAGCGCTTGTGGGAGAGGGCAAATTAGTATTGGGTATAGAAAAATCTACAGGAAGCATGGAAGCGGCTGTCCCGTTCGGCTTGCCAGTTGCAGGGTCGGGCTGGTAAAGTTGGATACGATCGCGCCCAAGTCGTTTAGCTTGATACAGCGCTTGGTCGGCTGCGGCAATCAGAATTTCCGGTCCCGATTCAGATGCAGGAACAATACTCGCTACGCCCAGACTCAGAGTGACATAGGGGCTCACCAGAGAACCAGCGTGAGGAAGCTGCAAAGCGGAGATTTTGAGCTGTATGTGTTCGGCTACCATCACGGCGCCTTGAATCGCGGTATTTGGCAAAATAACGGCAAATTCTTCGCCTCCGTAGCGAGCTACTAAATCGGCGGGGCGATTGACTGCAAGGCCGATCGCCCCGGCGACTTGCCGCAAACATTCGTCTCCCCCTGGGTGCCCGTAGGTATCGTTGTAACTTTTAAAAGAATCAATATCGCAGAGAATCAGGGACAGAGGCGTTTGTTCCCGCGCTTGTCTGCGCCACTCCGTTTCTAAATACTGATCGAATCGGCGGCGGTTTGCTAGCTGCGTGAGTTCATCTAAAGTGGCCAAGCGCTCTAACTTGAGGTTGGCCGCTTGCAACTGCTGGTAGAGTTCTGCTTGCTTGATGGCGATCGCCAGCTGGGTGGCCAGAGAAGACAGCAACTCTACTTCCAACTGCATCCACTGCCGGGGACTGCACTGGTGGGCCATCAGCAGCCCCCACAACTCGTCTCCTTGCACTAAAGGCACTACCAAATAAGCTCTCACGGCGAATTGTGCGAGCAAGTCAATTTGATATTGCGGCAAATCTGCGGCCAAGACATCGGCGATGGGTCGGATCGCCCGATGTTGGTACGCTTCGTGATAGAATTCGTCAAAACAGAAATTTTCCAGGGTTTCGCCCAACATCGGCTTGCAGTTGGGAGCTACAGATTCCACTGTTACCGCCCCCGTCGCCGGGGAAAGGCAGAAAGTGCCGGTACAGGGGTTGAAGCGGACGATCATCACTCGATCGGCCTGAAGGAAGTGGCGCACTTCTGTCACTGTCGTCCTGAGCACTTCGCCCAAATCCAGAGACTGGCGGATGTGCTGAGTAATCGTCGCCATCAGCAGTTCTCGTTCGTTCTGCTGTCGCAGCGCCTCTTCTGCCCGCTTGTACTCGGTGATATCTTGAGCGGTGCCGAAAATTTGTTTGGGCCAGCCGTCGGCTGTGCGGGCGAACACTTGATCGCGGCCGCGGAACCAGCGCCATTCGCCCGATCGATGTTTGAGCCGATAGTCCAACTCCAAAATATGCCCGTCTTGGACCGAGGGAAATTTTTGCTGGTGGGCTTTGAGCCTCGGCAAATCTTCTGGGTACACCAAACTGGAGTACAAAGCAGTTTGCATCTGTAAAATTTCTTGGGGAGTGTAGCCGAGCAAATTAGAAGCTTGACCGTTGACGTAGACGTTCCGCTGTTCGGTCAAATCGTAGATGTAGAGCAAATAAGGCGCCGCGTCAGCAATCTGCTGGATGAAATGCTGGCTCGATCGCAATTCTTCCTCGATCCGCTGACGCACTTGCACTTCTTCCAAAGCTTGATCCCGCATGGTGCGGTAAGCTTGGATGCGGTGGGTGAGGTCGGTCACGTCTTGAATCACCAACAGGGCGTAAAACGATTGGCAGTTTGATGGCACAAAGCCGTAAGGCGAAGCTGAAGTCCTCAAGTTTGAGGGGGATGGGTCATCAACAGCTTCTGCTTCTGGCACCATACCTCCTGGTTCCAACTCAAGAGTCGATCGAACCAAGTCAGGAATATCCTGTTGAGCACAGCCCGTTGAGAGTGCAGGAACAGCAGTCACAGTAGTTTGCTGGATGCGCTGCAGGCTGTCTTGCCAAGTGGCCGGAATCAGGTATTTGTGAATTTGAGAAGAAAAAATTGTTGGCGGGCCTCCTGCAAAGATTTGCTGGAAGCGATTTGCGTACTTTAGCTGGCTCAGGTGAGGAAAAAAAGTTGTGATTTTTGTTCCCAAAATTTCGTCGCGGGGAATTTTCGTCCAGTCTTCGAGACAGGTATTCCAAAACAGCACCACAAAATCATCTCGCAGCAGGCAAGCGCCGACTGGTACGCTGTCAAGAACTCCAAACTTTTCCTCAATTGTTTTCTTCTCCTCGATCATAGACCCCCGGCAAGTTGATTGATAGCAGCCAACAAGGTATCAAAGGAACTGACATTGAAAATGAGGATGATATCTCCTTCAATCTGAAGCCTTTCAATCATGAAAGTCGTCTGGGCTAATAAAACAACTGTATCAGTACCTAAACCGCCAGATGTCAGCAAAGTAGCAATCGTCCCTTCGGTGTAATTGGGAATTGAGTAGTTCAGGCGCTGCTGAAGTAAGTTGCTGATTGCACCCATAACCCCATTAATTACAATATTTCCCACTTCACTGAGGGTACCTATTTTGACTGAATCGAGATCGTGAGTTCCAGCTTCTTCCCCTGTGAGCATCGTCACGAGCATAGCCGCGCTGTCGGTGGGAAAGACTAGCTGTGCAAGGCCTCCAAAGGATCCTGTGAATTTTAGCTGCACGGCGGCGATTTGCTCGCCGTTGAGGTGCTCCTCTAAAACTTCTTTCACGTCGTGAGGAGTCAGGATTTGAACGTAGGGAATTTGCAAGCGAATCGGGGAGTCGATCATGTCGTTCAAAATCCCTGCCGCTTGACCTATACCGATGTTGACGAGTTCCTGCAGAGCATCGAGCTGTCGAGCGGTTAATTTCATTGGGTGCTCTCCTGGCTGGCACTGAGAGCTTTTTTGATCCACCCGATCAGTTCGTCTGAGTTCGGCATTTTGTGAATGACTGCCAGGGCTCCGAGTTCCATGCACTCGGAGTGGGTAGTTGCTTGGATGTCTGCGGTAATTACTATGACTGGAATTTTATATCCTCTATCGCGGATGGCTTGCAGGACTTCCCGACCTTCCATTTCCGGCATCAGCAGATCTAAGAGCATACAATTTGGGGCTTTAGTGCCGAGCAGTTCTAGAGCTTGTGGGCCGCTGGATGCTTCCAAAGTTTCGTATCCTTCAGCTCGCAGCATTTTGCAGATTACTTTGCGAGTCAACCACGAATCTTCGACAACGAGAATTGATGTCACTACGTTCTCCTCCTTCTATTGTTTAGGACTGACCGGCGTTGCAGGTACTACTTTTATCTTGACAGTAATTTAAAGTGCTGGGACGGTGTGCGATCGAGATTGACTCGGAATTCCTGTTCTTAAAAACTAACGCATTAATGTGTTGGATAGTTTAGTATCTTAAACTATGGGAAGAAAAAACCCGGTTTCTGAATGAAACCAGGTTTGCGGGATCTGTATTGCTCCTAACATGGGCGCTCAATTATAGATTACCAAACGCTTCCGGAGGGACTCTACTCGCTGTTTGGCAGTGGCATTGTCTGGATCGCAGGCGAGAGCTTGTTCGTACATTTCCAAGGCTTGAGCTGTTAATTTCTTGCGCTCGTAGGCGTGGCCCAGATTGTTGAGACAGGTAACGTATTCTGGCTGCAACTTCAGGGCTTCTTTGTACTGGCGGATCGCGATGTCGTACTGTTCTTGCCCGAAGTGTGCAAAACCGAGGGCGTTGTAAATAACGGCTTGATTTTCTTCGCCTTCTAAGTCTTTGGCTTTCAGGGCTTTTTGAAACAGTACGATCGCCTGGGAGTAAAGCTTCTTATCTAAATAGATACTTCCTAATTCGTAGTATTCCTGTGCTGTTCCTTTTTCTATGGTCAGCTTATTTTCTAAGCGTTCCAGAGACATTTCCAGCTTCCGAGTTTTAAGAATCTGGCGCACCACAAACCAGGAAGTGCTGCCGAGTATAGCGAGCAGGACTGACAGGTAAACAATGAGCAAATTACTATCCATGTTTTTCTTAAAATTAGGTAGGTCTGGGGAAGGTTTTATTTATTTTAATGCGCTAGCAATCTCAAAGATTTGCTTGGGCCACTGTATAAAAAACAAGGAAAGAGCGATCTATCGGCCCGATCGCGATTTCTGAAAAAGCCAGAATCCAGAAGTAAGAACAAAGAAGGAAATTTTGTCTCAACCTCCTAGATTTATCAGGAGTTTTCCTTCTCTGGCAGACAGTTAAATCTTTCTTACTTCTGCTTTCTGCATTCGGAAAATAAACCGAACTTTCACGCTCCGGCTCGATTGGCCATTTCCACAACTTTACCGAATGTTGCTGGGTCAACGATCGCCATTTGTGCCAGCATTTTGCGGTTGATTTCGATGTTGGCTTTCTTCATGTTGCCGATCAGTCTGCTGTAGCTCGTGCCGTGCTGGCGCGATGCGGCATTGATCCGAGCAATCCACAGGCGGCGGAAATCGCGTTTGCGTTTTTTGCGATCGCGATAACCGTTACGCAGGGCTTGCATCACCCGTTGGTTAGCTGTGCGGAACTGTTTCGACTGTGCGCCTCGGAAACCCTTGGCTAATTTGAGAATTTTTTTGCGGCGCGCTCTGGCGACATTACCGCGTTTTACCCGTGTCATCTTTAATTTCCGTTAAACTTTACAAGTATGGAAGCATTAACCGCACGTTAGCATCGTTGGTCTCGTCGATGACGACCAGCTTAGAGAGACGGCTTTTGCGAGCTGAACTTTTGTGCTGTAGCAAGTGGCTTTTGTAAGCTTTACGGCGCACAATTTTACCGCTGCCGGTCGCTCTAAAGCGCTTTGCGGCTGCTTTGCGAGTTTTGAGTTTTGGCATGAACTGGTGTTATTTGGACACAAGGTTCTACCGTATCACGTTTGTGCTACTTTCTGCAAGGGAGATTTGGGGGTGGGGAGTTGGAGACAGAGTCCGATGGGGAGATTTGGGGGTGGGGAGTTGGGGAGAGGGTCCGATGGGGAGAGAATTTGACGATTTTTTCTATTTAATACCTGTTTCAAAAAAGAATGCAACTGTAGGCCCGTACTCCAAACTCTGGTAGTCATCAGTCATTCCCAATTCTTCAATTCTTTAATCTAAAATCTCAAATGGTATAACCTCACATAGCGGCACCAATGTTATCACCTTGGTTTCTTGCCACTTAGGTTTTAAAATTTTAGTTAACAGCCGATCGCCCTAACCGTCGCGAACCATCCAAACCAACATCCCCAGCAACGGTTCCACCGGGGGCACAGCATAGTCATTGAGGTCAATTGTCAGAGTTTTTGACTCCAACTTCAGAAATCTCCAAACTGTACCGCTGCTGACACTTCCGTAAATTGTGGCGATCGGGATATTGTTAATTTCATTAAACTTTTGAGCCGCCACCATTTCGGCCGCACACTGTCCCAAACCAACTTTTAAATCAGCTTTTTTCGCTTCAACTATGACAACAGCAGGCGCTTCAATCAATATTTGTTCGGGAGAGCGACTGATTAAAAAATCGCAAACTCCGCTCAATCCTAATTCCGGTTCAACGGTAAAATCTTCTCCCGAAAATAGGCTCACTTGCCGTTGCAAAATTTTTCTGACTTCGACTAAAATAGGACTAATAATCAGTTCCGATCGCGCTTTTTCAGAACCTGTAGCTGTAGCCAAGGGCAGTCCTTCAATTAGCGATTCCGTCAAATATAAACTCGGAGCGATTGGCTCGGTTTGCGGCAGGAATCGCCCTGCTTCTACGGTTGTTAAGCCAAAATCGCGTTTAGCCTTTCTGAGCGTAAATTCACTGTAGGACATTGAAAAGCACCAATTTTATTGATTTAGCAGTTTATTAAATTTCAAATCAAAATTATGGCATACAGCGATTTTACACTGCGAAAGGTTAAGCAAAGCTTCGGATTGACCGCAGTTGAAGGCGGCCGCTTTTTGCCGGAAGTCGAGCCGATTGCCCCCAGTCCCATTTTAGCAGGTTTGTTGGAAGATACTGTTCCCTGGGCGATCGCAGTAGGAACGGAAAAAGCCAAATCAGAAGTAATTATCGCTCCCGCGCTTTTGGAAGTCAAACGGTTGCTGAACCACCAAATCAGCGTATTTTCAGGTACTGATTTCACAGTCGATATCGCGGCGGGATTAAATGGAGTTTGCGACTTTTTAATCAGCCGGTCTCCTGAACAATTTGAGATAGAAGCACCTGCAGTTGTGCTGGTAGAAGCTAAGCGAGATAACATCAACAGCGGTTTGGGGCAGTGCATCGCTGAAATGGTGGCGGCTCAAAGATTTAATGAAGCCAACAATAACTCAATTCCGACTATTTACGGTTCAGTAACTAGCGGCACTGCTTGGAGATTTATGAAACTCGAAGGGCAAATTGTTACTATTGATGTCAGGGATTATCCGTTTCCGCCTGTCGAGACAATTTTGTCCATGCTTGTCTGGATGGTACGGGAAGGTTAAGAAGAAGTCATTAGTCATTAGTCATTAGTTATTAGTCATTAGTCAGCAGTTAGCATTGAGTAGTCAGTAGTCAGCAGTTATTTGCGCTCGAAACTGATAATCAGTAATCAATAACCAATAACCAATTTCCAATGGCTCTCCTGAACTTATGGTTATAAGTTTATCTAATCAAAAAAGCAAGCTAATACGCGATTCCTAAAATTATTAAAATTAGAAAAGCCATACCCTTGCCGCATTATCAA